>VBOF01000163.1 GCA_005877855.1 Nitrospirota bacterium
GTCCTTGCGCCTGACGCCGGAAGGCGTGCGATTCCTGCTGTTGACCCTGGCGGTTGGGGTCGCTGCGCTCAATACGGGGAACAACCTTCTCTATCTGCTGCTGGCGATGATGCTCAGCCTCATCGTCATGTCCGGCATCCTCTCCGAGCAATGCCTGCGTCATCTCGTCATTCGCCGTCGGATTCCTGACCATATCTTCGCCAACAGGCCGGCGCTGATTGTGCTCTCCCTCATGAACCGCAAGCCACGGTTGCCTAGCTTCTCGCTCCGCGTCCTGGACGTCGTCGAAGGCAAGACCGTGGATCGAGGCATCCATGTCCTGCACCTGCCGGCCGGCGCCTCGGTGACCCAGTCCTATCCGATCCTGTTCCCCCGACGGGGGCGGCACCGGATCGAGGGGTTCAAAGTCCAGACGCGCTTTCCCTTCGGGCTCTTCATCAAGGCGGCGCATGTCCCCGTGAGCTCCGACCTGGTGGTGTATCCGGAACTGCGGCCATTGCCGGATGGCCTCCTCCATGACCTCGCCGTGCTGGGCCACGACCAGGCCGTCTCTCGGCGGGGACAGGGGGTCGGCCTGTACAACCTCCGGGAATACCTCCCGGGTGATGATTCACGCATGATCCATTGGAAAACCTCGGCGCGCCAGGCTCGGTTGATGGTGCGGGAGACCGAGACGGAGGACCTGCGCCAAGTGACCCTGGCGTTACCCACGGCGATCCCGGCTGAGGGCTTCCCCTCTTTCGAACAGGCCGTCAGCCTGACGGCGTCGCTGGCGGCCTATTTCCAGGAGCAAGGGTTTGCGATAAGCCTGCTGGTCGGTGGGCGGGAGATTCTGTCTGGCATGGGGGAGGAGCACTTCTACCACATGTTGCACGTCCTGGCGCTCTGCACGCCGACGGTGGCTGAGGGGAGTGCGTTGGGCGTCCCCGAGGAATTCGGAATGCTGGGGGAGCGGACGATGCGTGGCGAGATCACCCTCGTCATCCTGCCCTGGCCCGACCCGTCGATGCAGCAACTGGCTCAGGGTGTGAGCCGGGTCTTTCATCTCTGGGAGATGCCATGACCCTTGAACGCGCATTTCCGGTGAGCTCCATCCTGTTGGCCGGCGTCGGGTTCCTGGGCTTGGTGCTCACTGGCGAGATTCCCGGAGGGTTGGTCCTGCTGGGTCTGGCGAGCCTGGTCGCGAGCGCGACCCAGGCGATGGCGCTCGCCGGGGAGCGGCTGGCCCGCCAGCTTGCCAGTCTCTCGAGCGCCACCTGGAACGTGTTCCTGCTCGCCGTCTTCGTCTTCTTCGGCGCTGATCTCTTGCTGATCTCCCAGGACATCCTGCCGGCGGCCGTGCATTTCCTGATCCTGCTGATGGGCATCAAGCTCTTTCATCTCCGGCAGCGTAAGGACTTTCTGCAGCTGTATGCGATCAGCTTCCTGGAACTCCTGGCTGCGGCGGCGTTGACCGTGGACCTCTGGTACGCGGGCGTGTTCATCGCCTACGTGTTCGTGGCAATCTGGACGCTCATCTTGTATCACCTGCGGAACGAGGCTGAGGAGGCACGGGCGGCCGTGCAGGCCGGGAAGGAATTGCACGATCCCTCTCCGATCGCACGCACGGTCACTGCGCAGTTCTTCTGGACGACGAACGGGATCGCGGTGGGCTCCTTCTGCCTGACAATGGCCATCTTCTTCCTGATTCCGCGGATCGGAGCCGGGTTCTTCCAGAGGGACCGAGTGGACCTGATCCGCACGTCGGGCTTCTCCGAAAAGGTGGATTTGGGGGTCATCGGCGCGGTCAAGTTGGACCCCACTGTGGTCATGCGAGTCGAACTGCCGGACCAGAAAGCGCCGAATCCGGAGGGGCTGTACTTCCGAGGCGCGGCGTACGACACCTATGATGGCCGCTCCTGGGCCAACCGGTTGGCGACCAGGCGGCTGCTGGGCCGCACCCCCGACGGTGGATTCATGGTGCCTCCCGATCAAACGCTGGCTCTCCCCGAGTCGGCCTCGGTGCGTCAGGAGATCCTCATCGAGGCGCTCGACACGACCGTCCTGTTCGGGGCGTCGTTTGTGGAGTCGCTCAAAGGCAATTTCGTAGTCGTGCAGAGGGACGGGATGTGGGGGCTCTACCTGCCGTTTCCACCCTCCGCGCGCTTCCAGTACAGCGTGCGCTCGATTCCCGGTCGCATGCTGGAGGCCGATCGCGTCGCGCCGTCCTTCATCTACCCTGCTTTCATCCGGGAGCATTACTTCCAGTTGCCTGACACCAGCCCGCGCGTGGCGGCGTTGGCCCGCGAGGTGACCAGCGCCGCGTCCACGCCATACGGGAGGGCGCGGGCGATCGAGCAGCACCTCCGCCAGGGCTATCAGTACAGTCTCGACGTCGGAACGAGCGTGTCGGCCGATCCCGTGGAGGACTTCCTGTTCACCAGGAAGACCGGCTACTGCGAGCACTATGCGACGGCAATGGTCGTGATGCTCCGGACCTTGGGCATCCCCGCGCGCCTGGTCACCGGCTTTCTCCCTGGGGTGTGGAACGATTTCGGTAATTACTACACGATCCGACAGCAGGATGCGCATGCCTGGGTGGAGGTGTATTTCCCCCGTTCCGGCTGGGTGACATTTGACCCGACGCCCGCCGTGCCTGCCGCTGCGCCCTCGGTAGTGTGGCAGAGCATCGGCAAGATTGTGGACGCGATCCGACTCCGGTGGGACCGTTACGTGGTCCAGTACAGCTTCCGCGATCAAATGGCAGTGGCCAAGTCGCTCCGGGATCGGAGCGAGACGGTGCGCTCGACGGTGTCGGATTTCGTGTCCACCGTCACTCAGGGGCTGGCGTCTGCGCGGGCCTGGCTGGTCGAATGGGCGCGCGCGGGCGGATGGGTCCTCGAGGTAGGGCTGGCGGGTGGCGCGTTCATGATCGGGATGCTCTTCGCCGTGATCCTGCGCCGGCGCGGACGCCGGCAGCAACAGCTCGATCCCCGCACGCCCCAGCAGGTCGCCGCCGTCCAGCTCTATAGCCGGATGCTGCGGATCTTGGAAGCCCGCGGGCTGCAGAAGTCCCCTGGGGCGACCCCACTGGAATTCGCCCGACAGGTCGCGCGCGAATGGCGGGACGCGGCCCCCTTCGTGCGTCCCCTGACCGACCTCTATTGCCAAGTCCGCTTCGGCCAAGCCTCGCTCTTGTCGGAGGAGACCCCAAAGGTTCACGATCTGCTTACCCGGCTGCGCGCCGTCAGGCGGTAGCGGCCGGGTTCCCCTCTCCTTGACAGGGTAGGGGGTGCGGACTACGATACCTCCAGGCTGAGGTGATCATGGCAAGCAGACCACAGGCCTCTCATCTGCCATTCCTCCGATTCACGGTTTCTCTCCTTCTCAGCGGCTGTCTTCTCCTGTCAGCCTCGGCCGGGTTTGGAAAGTCTGAAGACAGTGCACCAGGGGCCGTGTACGTGGGGACCTATGAGGGCGTGATCAATCCGGTCACCGCCGAATACTTCAATCGGGTCCTGACGGATGCCCAGGAGGCGGGGGCCACGGCCGTCGTCCTTCGCCTGGACACGCCGGGCGGACTCGATACTTCCATGCGGCTGATCATCAAGGACATCGTAGCCTCACCGATCCCGGTGATCGTCTATGTCGCGCCGAGCGGCGGAAGGGCGGCTTCGGCGGGGGTGTTCATCCTCTATGCCGCACACATCGCGGCCATGGCGCCGGGCACGAACGTGGGCGCGGCCCATCCTGTGGCGATGGGGGGCGGCGAGATGGACGCCGTGATGAAGGCCAAGGTGGAGAACGACGCCGCAGCCTATATCAAATCCATCGCCGAGAAGCGGGGGCGAAACGTCCAGTGGGCTGAAGACGCGGTGCGTAAGAGCGTGTCGGTGACGGAGAAGGAGGCCTTGTCGTTGAAGGTGATCGACCTGATCGCCGAAGACGTACCGTCTTTGTTGGCGGCTGTGGATGGCCGTGAGGTAGTGACGGGCGCCGGCAAAGTCGTGCTCCGAACGAAGGGGGCTCGTCTGAAGGAAATCCCGATGGGCTGGCGGCTCGAAGCGCTTAAGGCCATGAGCGATCCGAACATCGCGTTCATCCTCATGACCTTGGGCACCATCGGATTGCTCGCGGAGCTGTACAATCCGGGCGCCATCCTGCCCGGGATCGTCGGGGCCATCAGCCTCATCCTGGCCTTCTATTCCCTTCAGACCCTGCCGATCAACTACGCAGGCGTCCTGCTCATCCTCCTGGGCATCGTGTTGTTCATCCTCGAGATCAAGGTGATGAGCTACGGCCTTCTGAGCCTGGGGGGTATCGCGTCGATGGTGTTGGGTGCCCTCTTGCTGGTGAAAACCGACGCGCCCTTCATGAAAGTGTCCCTGGCGGTCATCATCCCGACGGTGGTGACCTTCGGCGCCCTGCTCATGGTCGTGGTGTGGATGGCCGTGAGGTCCCAGATGCGCAGGCCCGTGACGGGTCCCGAGGGCATGGTCGGCAGCATCGCGGTCGCCAAGACCGATCTGGTCCCACGAGGGAAGGTGCTCTTACAGGGGGAGATCTGGGACGCGGTCAGCGATGAACCGCTCCGAGAAGGGGAAGAAGCCGAGGTGAAGGCCGTCGCGGGCCTCACGCTGACCGTGCGCCCGCACCGGAAGTAACTCAAGAGAGGAGTTGTCGATGATGCCGTATCTCATACCGATTATCCTGCTCGTGATCCTGATCTACAACACGATCAAGATCCTGATGGAGTACGAGCGGGGGGTGATCTTTTTCCTGGGGAAATACCAGGCGGTCAAGGGTCCCGGCCTCATCATCGTGATCCCTGGCATCCAGCGGATGGTCCGGGTCAATCTCCAGACCGTGACGATGGACGTGCCGGCGCAGGATGTGATCACCCGTGATAACGTCTCGGTCAAGGTCAATGCGGTGATTTTCTTCCGTGTGATCGATCCCCAGCGGGCGATCCTGGCCGTGCAGGATTATCTCTATTCGACCTCCCAGATCGCCCAGACGACCCTGCGCAGTGTGCTGGGGCAGAGCCAGTTGGACGAGCTGCTGTCCAAGCGGGAAGAGATCAACGTAGAGCTGCAACGGATCATCGATCAGCAGACCGAGCCCTGGGGGGTCAAGGTCTCGGCGGTAGAGGTCAAGAACGTCGACCTGCCCCAGGAGATGCAACGCGCGATTGCCAAGCAGGCGGAAGCCGAGCGCGAGCGGCGCGCCAAGGTCATCCATGCCGAGGGAGAATTTCAGGCCGCCCAGAAGCTTTCGGAAGCGGCTGAAATCATCGGGCGGAATCCTATTGCTTTACAGCTCCGGTACCTCCAGTCACTTGTGGAAGTGGCGTCCGAAAAGAACTCGACGACGATCTTTCCCGTTCCCATCGACATCATTGCCCCTTTCCTCCAGGCTATGAAAAAGCCCTGATCATCCCGTTCATGGAGCAGGCGCTCAGTTATCGCGGAGTGGCCAGAAAGGCCTTGGACTGGGTCCGAGAGTCCCGGTACACCAGCACTCAGATTGTGATCGGGGCATTTTTGGCTCTGATTCTGTTCGGCACTCTCCTCCTGATGCTCCCCTTTGCCACGACGGGCCCGGGCATCCGGTTCCTGGACGCGCTCTTCACTATGACCTCGGCCATCTGCGTCACGGGGCTGATCGTTCTGGACACCCCGAAAGATTTCACACTGTTCGGTCAGCTGGTCATCCTTCTGGGCATGCAGATAGGAGGGCTCGGCTACTCAGCGACCGCCACGCTTCTGCTGTTGGCGCTGGGACGCCGCATCGGCCTGCGGGAGCGCATGATGATGATGGAAGTCCTGAACACGTTGAGCATGGAGGGCCTCGTGCGGTTTGTGAAGGTCATCGTGGCGATCACGCTCATCGTGGAGGGGATCGGTGCGGCGATCCTTACCGCACGGTTCTCCTTCGACATGGACCTCCTGCGCGCCCTCTACTTTGGGATTTTCCATGCCGTCTCGGCTTTCAACAACGCCGGGTTTTCCCTGTTCTCCGACAACCTCACCATAGTGACGTACCGGACGGACCTGACCGTTATCCTGACGATCTCGACCTTGATCGTCTTGGGCGGCATCGGCTTTCTGGTCTATCGAGATGTCCTGGAGAATGTGCGCGGCCAACGGTTTCGGCTTTCGACTCATACCAAGCTGGCCGTACTGGTTTCGGTGTTACTGATCGTCGGAGGAACGGTCGGGATTTGGATGTTTGAGGTTCAGAATGAAAAGACTCTGGCGCCGATGTCCCTCGGTGATCAAGTCCTGGCAGCGTATTTTCATTCCATCTCGGCTAGAACGGCAGGGTTCAGCACCGTCGACATCGGTGCAGTCGTGACGCCCACGTTGTATTTTCTTATCCTCCTGATGATCATCGGAGCCTCGCCAGGGGGCACTGGAGGCGGGATCAAGACGACGACCTTCGGGATCATCTGCGCGGCGGTTTGGGCGACCCTGAAGGGGCGAGCCGATGTCATGATGTTCCATCGACGGATCCCCCAGGAGATCGTCCGCAAGGCGTTTGTGCTGTCAGCCCTGGCGTTCGGGCTGGTCACCGGCTTCACGATGATGCTCTCGTACTTGGAGAACCAGAAGTTCATTCACATCATGTTCGAGGTCACGTCGGCAGCCGGGACCGTGGGGTTGTCCACGGGAAACGGCGGCGTGCTGAGCCTGTCGGCGTTGTTCAGTGATTTCGGCAAGTTCATCATCATCATCACGATGTTTCTGGGGCGGCTGGGTCCCCTGACCGTGGGCCTCTTTGCCGTCAAGAGCCATGAGGATTTGCGGTACCGGTACGCGGAAGCACGGGTCGTGATAGGATAAGTCCATGGCGGGCGCACACCGGTGGAGGTGAATGTATGAAACGTCAGGTGGCGGTTATCGGGCTGGGACGGTTTGGGTATGGGGTCGCCGAGACGGTGGTCAAGGAAGGGTGCGAGGTGTTGGCTATCGATACAGATCCGGAGAAAATCCAGGCCATCAGCGATCTGGCGACGTTCGCCGTCCAGTGCGATGCGACCGACGAGAAGGCGCTCAAGGCCGTCAGCGCGCAGAACGTGGATGTGGCCGTGGTGAGCATCGGCGAGAACATCGAGGCCAGCATCCTCATCGTGCAGACGCTGAAGGAGATGGGCATCAAGCAGATCATCGCGAAAGGGGTCACCGCGCAACATGGCAAGATCCTAAAAAATCTCGGTGTCTCGGAAGTCATCTTTCCGGAGCGCGATGCCGCGATCCGGTTGGCCCGGCGACTAGTGTCTCCGAACGTGCTGGAGTATTTGGAGCTCGCCCCTGGCTTCAGCGTCGAAGAGTTGACGGTCCCTGACCACATGACAGGGCTTTGCCTGCGCGAGGCTAAGATTCAGGAGGCCTATAACGTTAACCTCATCGGCATCCGGAAGAAAGTGACGCGGATGGTCAAGGGGCGGATGACCACCGATGAGGTGTTCAATGTGACACCCTCCCTGGATGATGTCATCGAAAAGGGCGACATTCTGGTCCTCGTGGGCAAACAGGAAGATCTGCAGCGGCTGACCAAATCCGAATAACCGTCCGAAAGTCCAGAAGATTCTTCCAACATAGCCCTTGATCTTGTGGGTTCCCCTGGTTATCGCTTATTAAAGATTGAAAAAGCCTGGGTTTTTGTCCGCTCCGTTGAGGCGGCAGGGTAAATTTTTCAACGGGTTAGAAGGTTTATGCGGCGAGAGAACTTTTTCGGCGAAGGTATTAGACATCTGAGGGCATTCCGGTGTCCGTAGAAATGACAGAGGTTCAAGTTCTCAGTGAGGACCAGGTTGTGATGGATCATCTGCCGAAAGACAAAGCCCTGCTGGAGGAGGACGCCCTGATCGAGGAGTCTGATCAGGACACTCGGTCATCTTCCATGCCGGAGGCACTGCTGGCGGACGCTGTGGAAGGCTCAAGCACGGCTGACCCCCAGGAGACGGCGCCGACGGAGGCGAAACTTGCCGAACTGGAATGGCTGTATTTCCAATCCTTCGGTACGAAAGCCTTGCTGACGCGCGAAGACGAAGTCCGGCTGGGGAAGCGTATTGAGCAGGGCGATCGGCAGGTGCGCCGCGCCCTCCGAGCGGTCCTGTCCATCACGCGCGGGCTCCGCCAGACGGAGTTATTGAAGGGCTGCCAGGGGGAGCTGAAGGCTGTGGTGGGCGTCAGCGGACTCTCGGCGACGGATCTTGAAAAGGGGAAGCGCGTCATCCAGCAGGTCATCAAGGAGACCTGCGGGCCGAGTGGTCGAGTGACTCCCAAGGCTCGCGAACTGAAGGCCGCTCTGAAGCAGTACCACGAAGGGTGGGCCCAACTCGAAAAGGCCAAGGAAGAAATGGTCCTGTCCAATCTGCGCTTGGTCGTGGACATCGCCAAACACTACAACGGACGGGGCATGAGCCTCTTAGATCTTGTCCAGGAGGGCAATATCGGCCTGATGAAAGCGGCGGAACGATTCGACCACCGGCGCGGGTTCAAGTTCAGCACTTATGCCACGTGGTGGATCCGTCAGGGGATTACCCGCGCGCTGGCGGATCAGTCCCGCACCATCCGGGTGCCCGTGCACATGACCGAAGCCTATCAGCGGGTCTCCAAGGCGACTCGTCGGCTGGCACAGCGCCTCGGCCGGCAGCCATTCCTCGAGGAAGTGGCCGGCGCGGTCAAGACCTCCAGCGACAAGGTCGAACAGACGATCCAAGTCTTCCAGGATGTTGCCTCCCTGGAGCATCCGATCGGGGACGGGGAAACCCTCCTCGGGGACTTCATTCCTGACCGGGAAACCCCGCAGGCCGACAGCCAGGTCGGGCGTAAGGAGATGACGCGGGAAGTGGCGCGGGCGCTGGGCTCGCTCAGTCCCCGTGAGGAAGCCGTGATCCGCCTCCGGTTCGGCATCGGGCAGGGTGAACCGATGACTCTGGAGGAGGTTGGCCGCACCTTGGGGGTCACCCGTGAACGGATTCGCCAGATCGAGGAAAAGGCCTTGATGAAGCTGCGGGCTCCCGAGTTTCAGCAGCTCCTCCGTCCCCTTCTCTAAGCGCTCCCCTGGTTCCCTACTAGATGAGGGCCCCTTCCGCCTTTTTGCCGAATATGCGACAATACCACCGTGGTCGTGGAGAGTCGCGGATGGTGTGGGGCCAGCGGGCAAGCTTGAGCGTGGCGGGTAGTGTCCTCCTGATGGGCTGCCTGTTGTCTTCGGTCGCGGCGGCCCCCGATGACAACCTTCCGCCCAAATCTCTCCCGGTGCCGGATGTGGTGGCGGAGGTCCTACCCTCCGTCGTCAGCGTTATGGCCCACGGACCGGTCCGGCTGGCTCCTTCTCAAACGCTTCCTTCCGGCTCGGGATCGGGCATCATCATTTCACCAGGTTACATCCTGACGTCCAACCACCTTGTGACGGGAGCGACGCGGTTGGTGGTGGGTCTCTATGACGGTCGGCTCGTGCCTGGACGCGTGGTCGGCCGGGACTTTCTGACCGACTTGGCCTTGGTCAAGGTCGAGATCGAAGGGCTGGTCCCAACCAAACTGGGGAGGTCGTCCCGCCTGCGCATCGGGGAGACTGTCGTCGCCATCGGCAACCCCCTGGCGATGAAAGGCGGGGCGACGGTGTCGGTTGGGGTGGTCAGCGCCCTCGACCGGGCGATCGTCCCGCCGTCCGGGGAGACGTTGTACAACCTGGTCCAGTCCGATGCGGCCATCAACCCCGGAAGCAGCGGAGGTCCTCTGGTGGACTTGTCAGGCCGGGTCGTCGGCATCAACACAGCGGTGGCGCCGGCCGCCCAGAACATCAGTTATGCGGTCGCCATCGACGAGGCCATCCCCGTGGTCCAGTCCCTGCTCGTGCGAGGCAGCATGCTCCGTCCTTCCTTGGGGTTTGTCCCGGTCACGATCACGGACAGTGTCGTGGCCTCGTTCAGCCTGGATGTGGAACGGGGCGTCTTGATCGTCTGGGTCGAGCCGGGGAGCCCCGCGGCTCAGGCCGGTCTTCGCGAAGGGGACGTCGTCACCGCCGTGGACATCACGCAGGTCTACAATATGTCGGACCTCTGGCACGCGCTGCTCAAAGACGGGTCGCCGTCTCTGGCCGTGACCCTGTCGGTGGTGCGCAAGTCCACGCAGGAGAAGATCCCGCTCAAACGACCGGTGACCAAGTGATCGGACACCTGCTTGATCTGGGCTTGACCGACTATCAGGAATCCGCCCGCCTCCAGGTGGCCCTGCACCAGGCGCGCGTGCAAGATGTGATCGGCGATACCCTGCTGCTCACGGAACATCTACCGGTCTACACGCTGGGGCGCACCACCCGCCCGGAGCATGTCGGTGAGGGATGGGCGCGGGGGAGGATCAACGGGATTCCGGTGCTGAGCACGGACCGGGGCGGTTCCGTCACCTACCATGGGCCTGGCCAACTGGTGGGATACCCCATTCTCCGGCTGCGGCCCTATTGTGCCGGGCCGAAAGCGTACGTGAATTGTCTGGAGGAGGTGCTCATCCGAGCATTGGATGCGCTCGGAGTGCCCGCCGGGCGGCGCGCGGGGATGCCTGGGGTGTGGGTGGGGGATCGCAAGGTCGCGGCGGTGGGGGTCCGGATCTCCCAGGGAGTGACGCGGCACGGGTTTGCGCTCAACGTCGTGAACGATCTGTCGCCGTTCGCGGCGATCGTCCCCTGCGGGCTGGCCGGAGCGGGCATGACGTCGGTCACGCTCCTAACGGGCACCGCGCTCGAGCTCGAAACGGTGGGCCGGACGGTGGTCTGGGCCTTCCAAGAGGTCTTCGAGCTGGCATTGCAAAAAGGACGCGTCGGGGAGTGGCTTACCTCCAGCGGCGCTAGACCAGTAGCGGTCGGATGCGTGAGCGGCAAAGGAGCGTGAGATGGAGCCCTGCGACGTGATCCGGTATCGCCTGTTGAATTATCTGATCGAGGCCCACGAATCGCAGCTGATTTCGGCGAACGTCGCCATCCTCAACGAGATCGCCGAGGCGGACTGGGCTCAGGTCCGCCAAGCCTTGAATGACATGTTTCTCGCCGGCGACATCGTGCTCTCCAAGGACAGTCAACCCTATCGCGTGGAAGTCAACGCGGGCTGGTTCTTCCATACCGGCAACTTCCAGATCAAGTCGACGGTCCGGGGTCGGCGTGAATATGCCCAGCTCCAGGTGGCGCTGGAGAAGGAGCGGGCCGCACAAGAAGCGGCGGCTGATGCGCCCCCGGATGAACCCACCCCCCAACAAGCCTGAGCGACGGGATCATGTCTGACCTCTATCGGGAACTGGACACCCCGACGTTTCGGTTGGCCGTGGCGCAGTTTGAAGAGGCCGCTGAGCGCCTCCGTTTGGATGACAACCTGCGCGAGCGGCTCAAGATCCCCCAACGGGCGCTGATCGTGTCTGTCCCGGTCCGCATGGATGACAGCAGCGTCAAGGTGTTTGTCGGCTAT
>VBOF01000295.1 GCA_005877855.1 Nitrospirota bacterium
CGTACACGATGCCCTTCTACTTCGGACTGAAGCAGAACGGTGTTCTTTTGATCAACCACGACGGCCCCATGAAATTGCCGCCGCAAGAGACGAATGAGCTCAAAGAGCGCAATGCCAAGCTCTACTATATTCCCGCGACACAGCTTTCGTTGAAAGTAGCGGGCCTCGATCTGGCCACGAACATGGCGCTGATGGGCGCGATCGGAGCGATCACCCGGCTGACCACCCTCGAAGCGCTCGGCGAAGCGGTGAAGGATCGGTTCCTGGGGAAAGGCTTCGTCGTGTCCGGCGGGACCGCGGCGCTCGACAGCGTTGTGGAAAGAAAGTTCAAACAAAAACAGGAACTGATAGAGAAGAATATTGCCGTGATCAAGGCCGGTTGGGACTACGCTGAGGAACACGGCTGGGGCGTTGAAGAGAGGGCTGAGGCGAAGAAGGCCGACGATCTGGCCGCCGCCGAGGCTGCCTCCCGCTGATCCCAAGAATTAGGAGGAGACCTGCATGTATCTTGTTGCCGATATCAACGTTGATATCTGCGCAGCGACGAGCTGTAAACTCTGCACGCAGTACTGCCCGGAGGCCAACACGATTCTCTATAGCGACAACTTGGGGAAGGAGAAAGGCCTCAAGTACGGCTCGGCGTACGTGGCGGTGGACCGCTGCAAGGGTTGCGCGCAGTGCGTGTGGGTCTGCGACAATATGGCCAAACACCATGCGATCACGATGACGATGATCGACCAACTCCCCAAGGCGGCCATCACCGATCGCATCACCTACCTTGACAGCGGTGGGACCAAGGCGATAGCCGCTCCGGTCGAAGTGGCGTAGGGAGGGCGTATGCTCTTGCAAGGCCTCCCCGCGGAGAAAGAACGTATCATTGTGCCTGGACCGGCCGGCTTCATGCCGCCGTCCGCTGCCCAGCTCGGTGTGGCATTGCCTCCCTCGGGGGTCGGCATCGCTTACGGGCATCACGTTCCCGAAGACATTGCGATCGCAGAGATCGCCCGGCAGATGCTCACGAAGCCGAACGCCACGATTTTCCCCGGTCCCATGGTCCTGTGGGCGTGGAACGAGCATGCGGTCGAAAAGGCGATGGCGGTGCTGGAAATCGCGGCCCAGATTCCCAACGTGCTGATTATTCCGATGCCGGATTACCGGCCGAAGTACCCGAAGGTCGATCCGGAGGAGGTCATCAATCCGAACCATCCGAACCTGACGATCTGGGGCAACAAGATTGAGGCGTGTATTTTCGTAGGCGTGCATTGTCACTATGCAAACCTCACGCTGAAGATGATCCGTGCCGGCACGAACTGTTGCACCGCGGCGCTTTGCGCGGAGCAGGGCCATGAGGACGCGATGCTGAGCGTCCACGACATGGATGCCGCCAAGCTCAGGAGAGTGGCCCAAATCTTCAAGCGGGTGCGTGAACAGATGGGGATTAATCTCCCCACCGACGGCAAGAACGTCCGTTATACCGGCTTGCAAAGCCGTGTTAACGGGAATGAGACTCATATCGATCCGCTTGTCGCGTTGAAGCCTGGGGCTCCACCCGCTGGCGTTCATATGCCTTCTGAAGGGCAGATGCCTCACTGACAATTTTTCTCGAACCTGAGGAGGCAACAATGAGCAATCCCCTCGAACCCGAAGTCAAAACGAACCCGCAGGGGGATCCGATCACCTCTGTCGAACCAGAGCAGAAGACCAACCCCCAGGGCGATCCCATCACTTCGGCCGCGCCGATCAAGGTCAGCGGCGGCTCGAAGGATCTGCAGGAAGCGGCCAAGAAACAGCGAGTGGTGACGCCTGAGTACATGTTCTTCGAGGCGCCCCGGAAGCGGGAATTCATCACCGGGAGCGAGGCGGCGAAAGAAGCGGTGCGGCGCTCCAATGTCGATTTCTCGGTGGCCTATCCGATTACCCCTCAGAGTGAAACCATGCAGTTGATCGGGGTTCTCTACGGAGAGGGGTATGTCAAGGAATACTATCGCGGTGAAGAGGAATACGGCGTCATGTCGGCCATTGCCGGAGGTTCCAGGGCAGGTGTCCGTTGCTTTACGGCAACTGCCGGTCCAGGCACGCTCCGCGGCATCGAGCCGATCGCTTCATGGCCCGGCCACCGGCTTCCGGCCGTGGCCATGTTCACGTGCCGCGTGGTCAACGCGCCGCTGGCGATCCAGCCCGACAATATCGAGATCTCGTACCTCTTGAACTGCGGCATGATCGTCTTCCATGCCGAAAACCAGCAGGACCTGTTCGACTTCATCATGAAGGGCTTCATCATCAGCGAGAAGAACGACGTGACCTTGCCCGTCGGCGTGGCCTGCGACGGCTTCTTCGTGACGCATGCCCGCAGTTACGTGGACATGCAGGAAAAAGGCATCAAGCTGCCCCCGCGTCAGGCCTGGAAGGGCGCGGTTCCGGTGCTGGACGCCGAGAACCCGCCGGCCCGCCTGTCCCGCGACGCGCCGGTCCAGAAAAGCAATTTCATGGCCTACAACATCCATGCCGTGTGGCAGCAGGAAGTCTGGGCGGCGGTGGAGCGATCGCGGCGGTACATTGAGCAATATATGGGCGGGCTGTGCGCGCCCGAGAACGTGGAGGGCGCTGAAGCGCTGATCGTTGCCTCCGGCAGCGCCGCAGCGCAGTCCCGTGAGGCCATCCGGCTCTGCAAGGATCAGGGCGTGAACGTCGGCTTCATCAAGATCCGGTCGCTCCGCCCGTTCCCGACCAAGGAACTGCGCCAACTCTGCGTGAAAGCGAAGCTCATCGTGATCCCGGAGTTCAATTACGTCGGTTGGCTGGCGAAGGATGTGGCGGCGGCGATCTACGGCTACTCCAACGCCAAGGTCGTGGCCGGGCCTCACGTGTACGGCGGGATGTCCATGCCGGTCGAGATGATCGTGGATGAGGTGATCGGTGGTCTGACCGGGAAGAAGTCCATCGCGGTGC
>VBOF01000296.1 GCA_005877855.1 Nitrospirota bacterium
CCAAGGCCTTGGGGGACATCGTGATGGTCCTTGTCGTCCTGACTGACCCCGACCCCTCCGCTGCCGTGAAGCGGCTCCTCGCGTGGTCGGGTTTCCTGCTGGTCCCCTTATCCGTCCTGCTCATCAAGTACTACCCCGAGCTGGGGCAGGGCTACAACCCCTGGACCTGGGGAGCATATTCCACCGGCGTCGCGACCGGAAAAAACGGCCTTGGCCTTGTCTGCCTGGTCTTTGGACTGGGATCCCTGTGGCGTTTTCTTGAGGTTCTCCACAGCGGCGAGCGTCCCCTTATAACCGGACCGCTGATCGCCCACGGTGCGGTTCTGGTGATGGTCCTGTGGCTCTTCGGGAAGGCCGATTCCGCCACCTCTCTCGGCTGTTTCCTCATAGGGGGCGGCCTGATCGGAGTCATGAGCCTGCCCGGCCTCGCCCGAGAGCGAACGGCCGTGCACCTGCTCGTAGTGGGGATAGTCTCTCTCTGCTTGTTCGGCCTGTTCCTCGATTCCGACGTTGGCCTCGTCCAGGCGATGGGAAGGGACACGACGCTTACCGGTCGAACTGCACTCTGGGATCAGCTCCTTCGCATGCCCGTCGACTCGTTGTTCGGGGCCGGCTTCGAGACTTTCTGGCTCGGGGGCCGGCTCGAGAAGTTCTGGAGGGCCTACTGGTGGCATCCGAACCAGGCGCACAACGGCTACATCGAGGTCTTCCTGAACTTGGGATGGATAGGGGTGGCCCTGCTCGGCTTCGTCATGGCCTGGGGATACCGGAACGTCGTTGGCTCCTTGCACCGAAGTCCCGAACTCGGCAAGCTCAGGCTGGCATACTTCGTGGTCGCGGTGCTCTACAACCTGACGGAGGCTGCGTTCAAGGTAATGCACCCCGTCTGGACCACCTTCCTGCTGGCCATCATCGCCGAACCGGATGCGACGCGCCGGGAGGACCGGTGAAGCCCTTCGACGGGAGCGGCGTATTCCGGCCCAACGCGGATGGCGGCGGGCTCCGGCGCCTCGCGGTGCGTGGCGCCGGGGTCACGGTGGTTTCCCAGAGCCTGGGGTTCGCCATCCAGATGATCGCCACCGTCGTCCTGGCTCGGCTCCTCACACCTGGGGATTTCGGGCTGGTAACCATGGTCACCACCTTCAGCCTGCTTCTTCTGAATTGCGGACTGAACGGGTTTACGGAGGCCATCCTCCAGCGGGAGGAGATCGATCATTCCTTGGCCAGCAACCTGTTTTGGATCAACGTAGGCCTGGGTCTTCTTCTAATGATTGGGTTCGCCTCCGCGGGGCCTCTCCTAGCGCGCTTCTACGGAGAGCCCCGGGTGGCCGCTGTCGCCGTCGCCATGTCCGTGACGATCTTCTTCACCTGTCTTTCGGTCCAGCACCTGGCCCTCCTCAAGCGGGCCATGCGGTTCTCCGCCGTGTCCGCCAATGACATCCTCGCCCGGTCCATTTCGGTGGCCGTGTCGGTCCTCCTCGCTAGTGCGGGGTGGGGATACTGGGCGCTGGTCGCAGGAGCCGTCGCGCTGGCGCTTTCCACGTCCATAGGGGCCTGGGCCTTGTGTCGATGGGTCCCGGCCCTCCCACGGCGCGGCGTCGGTACGGTCCCGATGGTCTGGTTCGCGATGAACACCTACGGGCGGTTTGTGATGAACTACTTCACCCGGAACCTGGACAACCTCCTGGTTGGATGGCGCTTTGGCCCGCAGCCTCTGGGGTTTTACAAGAAGGCGTACGACCTGTTTGTCCTTCCGGCCAACCAACTCTCAGCCCCTCTCACGACCGTCGCTGTGTCTACCCTGAGCCGTCTGACCGGGGACCCCATCCAGTACCGACGGTATTATCTCAGTGCGCTGTCGCTCTTGGCCTTTGTGGGCATGGGATTGGGTGCGGACCTGACCCTAGTCGGCAAGGATCTGGTTCTCCTGCTGCTGGGACCCCAGTGGGAGGAGTCGGGTCGGATCTTCACGTTCTTCGGGCCCGGGATCGGGATCATGCTTCTCTATTACACCCATGGCTGGATCCACCTTTCTATCGGAAGGGCGGACCGGTGGTTCCGCTGGGGGATCGTAGAGTTCACCGTGACCGGCCTGCTCTTTCTCGCAGGGCTCCGCTGGGGGCCAGCGGGAATTGCTGTGGCCTGGGTTGTTTCCTTCTCGACTCTCACAGTCCCCGCCCTCTGGTACGCCGGGAGACCGATAAGCCTTGGAATCGTCCCCGTAATCGGAGCCGTCTGGAAGTACCTTCTTGCGTCCGCGCTGGCAGGCTGCGGCTCCGCTGTGATCATCCGGGGAATCCCGTCATTGGCACTGGCGTCCGGGTCAATGGGAGCAATCGGGCGGATAGTGGTGTTTTCAGCGTTGTTCGGGGCACTGTACCTGGGCGCGGTCATTCTGTTGCACCGAGGATGCGATCCCATTCGTGACGTTGTGGCGCTTTTGCGGGAGATGGTCCCATGGGGCAGGTTGTCAAGGCCATCCCCGGCTGTCGCTACGACTCCGTGGCACCAGCGCGAGCGCGGTGCTCACCCCAGTCCGAGCAAGGAGAAAGACTTAGTGACGTGAGCAACAGATTCGATGACATGAACGGTCAGGGGCCTGTAACGAAGCCGCGGTGGTAGCAGTACGGAGGCCGTGATGCAAGCTACCAATTCAGGTGACTGCCTTGAGACCTGAGGGCCAAACCCGGTTTGCGGTCCTGGATGGCTGGCGCGGGGTCTGCGCCCTGCTCGTCGCCGCGTA
>VBOF01000164.1 GCA_005877855.1 Nitrospirota bacterium
AGACTGGTATGACGCACACTATTATGAGAAAGGCCCGAACCGGAACCCGAAAGGCCCGCTTGAAGGAGCCCGGAAGGTCATCCGTGGCTCCGGGTGGGAATCGGAGGCGCCCCTGCTTCGCTCAGCCCATCGCCTCAACAGCGATCCACTTAACCGGAATCACAGCCTTGGCTTCCGTTGCGCAACGGACGCCCCAGCCATGAGCGTACGGTAGCCAGCTCATTCATACGTTGGCATCACGTGGGGGGCTGGCTCCGTTCCTTGCGGTCAGGACTGTCGAACTCTTCCAGCGGTTGAAAATTGACCGGCAGTTGGAACAGGAAGTCCGAGACGTGCCCTATCCGAACACGCCGGTATTCGACACTCCATGAGCCGTCTTTCCGCACAAGCTTCAGCGGGAAATGAATATCGGTCGCCAGCCATTGATAGTAGTCCACGGTCGCTTCCCCCTCTTGCACGTGGACTTCGTAAAGGGTCGTCGGGTGCCCGTCCAGAGTCTCCCCGCCGATCGCGCTCCTAGAAATTTCCCCGTCTAACGTTTCCTGCACCTTCGGCGCCTGGCTGGCATCGTACGGGACCTCTTTGAAATGCTTGAGCCGGGATATGAGCAACCAGGTTACCTGCTTGTCTTTACGGACGATCGTCACATTGACCGGGCCGATGTCCTGATGCTCCAGACGCCAGCGATCGTCCCGGTAGTACAGGTTCGACACACGCGTCTTGCCGTTGGCGCGCGTGATGAGATCCGCACTGAACTCAAGCGCCCACACCGGCGCCGTCGTGAACAGGCCAGCGATCAGTCCAAGAGCCACCACCCGTCGCATTTCGTGGGTCATTTTAAGGTGATGCCTTCGTGTCACGTCCGCTATCAGGAGCGGTGACATCGCGTGCGCAACGGAAGCCGAGCCAATTCATGCGAGTCTTGGGGTCTGCTCCGTTTCTCTGGGCGGGTCGGACACTCGGCGTGCTGTCAACCCACCCACCACCACGGAAAGCCTTGTGGGAACCATGATCCGGGCCCTTCGGATTCAGGTTGGGCCCATACCTGTAATAGTAAGGATCATACCAATCGGCAGTCCATTCGGCGACATTGCCTGCCATGTTGAAGACTCCATATGGACTGACCGCGTTCTCGTACTTATCCACTGAGACAATCGGCGGATAGAGAAGGAGCCGCTCAGGCCGATCGCGCACCGGCCCAGATAGGCCAGTGCGTCCAAAATTCGCACGGGATAAGCCCGCCGGCTCATTCCCCCAGGGATAGATCCGCCCGTCTGTTCCGCGGGCCGCTTTCTCCCATTCGGCCGACGTGGGCAGGCGCTTGCCGGCCCACTTGCAGTACGCATCCGCCTCGAACCAGGAGATGTGCATGACGGGATGGCTGGCCATGGCCTCTTGGAACACCCCTCCCCACTTCCAGTCCACCAGCGGCGGCAAGTTGTTGGCCAGCACGTAGCGCAGGTACTGGACCGTCGTGACCTCGTATTTGTCGATCTCGAAGGCGTCCAGATGGACAGTCCGCTGGGGAAGCTCCTGCGGGTAAGCGCTCCGGTCTACCTGGCGATTGCTTCCCATGAGGAACGGCCCCGCAGGCACGAGCACCATCTCATCCTTCGGGGACAGAGTCGAGAGGTGGACCGCGGCCTTCTTCCCCTCGGGAGTCCATTCGGGGACGATGTCGGCGACGTCGCTGCCTCCGCTCGTCACAGCCATCACGGTGGCGGAAACCATCAGTGAAGCGGACACAACCAGCCCTGTGAGGGGGGCAAGCAGCCTCGTCGGTGATGAACGGTTGAACCGCGCCATGGCTCGCGCGGCTCAGGGCTGCTGTAGTTCGAGAGTGGGCTTGATTTCTCTTTCCCCTAAAATGCCTAACCCAAAATGAGGGTTTTGCACGACCTCCATGCCGGCGCGAGCCCCTTCACGTGTTTGAATTTCGAAATTCGCCATCACCGATCCCTTCGCCGTGACCGTGATCTCCTGCTCCACGAGAGAACGCTCTTGTGGGTGCCACGCCATAAGCTTGTAGGTCCCCGGCGGGACATCAGGGATTGTGAATTGCCCCGACTGGTCCGTCAGCGCGTAATAGGGATTGTCCACTGCATAGCCAAAGCTTTCCATGTACGCATGGAACCCACACTGCATCACGAAGATTCGCCGCCCCTTCGACATGCTAATCTCCTGCGTCTTGGACTCCCCCGGAAAGTGCTTATGATACTCGGCATCGGCACCCGCTGTTTTGGGATGGTGGGGGTTCATAGGCAACGGCACGTTGAAAAGGACGCGCGGACCTAGCTCTGAGGTTTCGTAAGCCTGTATGTCATGCATGACCGGATCCATGTTGACAACTTCGACCTTGCCAACGCTCCGCACGACATTGATGTATGGGAGAAATCGGCAGTCGCGGGCTTCGATGCGAGTCGTTGGAAAGTCGAAGGGTTTCCCTCGCTGAATGCCAGTCAGCATGACAAGAACATCTTTGAGGCTGCGATCCGCCGCAACCGTGAATTCTTTCAGAAGCCGAAACCCTTGGCCGTTTGAGATCCGTCCACAATAGACTGGATCGGGAAAGGTAACCAGATTAAACCCACGGGGAGCCGGTTTGTTTCCTTTCAGCGTCACCTTGCCCGTGATCGTCCCTCCGTCAGTCACCTGGACCTCTTGATACGCGAGCGCACTGGAAGCCGTCAGCAAGCTGCCGACACTCAGGCTCATCAGCAACGCGTAGCAGCACTTCCAGCGCCGACGCTGAAACTGTTTCATGCCTATGACCTCCTTACCTCCCAATGTTTTTCGTTTACTGCAACAAACTATACCACAGCGTGAAAAAGAGCGGGGGAGCCGCAAGCGCGTATGCGACTCCCCCACCCAAACGTCTTACTCTGTCGTCACCGCCTTACTTCAAAGCAGTCGGTAGTGCCTCCCTTTCGGTTGGACGTGTATCGGCCCTCTGGACCCCCAAGTCGCTCTTGGACAGCGGCATGATCCGCGAATCACCAGCCGGTAAGACGCGGAAGTAGCCCCATTGCCCGGACTGGGAATAGGGTAGGCGCTGGTTGCCCCAGACGTAATCTCCCGGCAGCTTGTAAGGACCGCCGGCCGACGGGATGAAGGCGTCAATGACTTCCGCCCCTGAGAACTGAACAGCGCTCAGCACATCCGCCCCCGGCATGAATGGCTCAATCGGCCACTCATGCTTTTCCAACCCAAAGATCCCGTTCTGCTCGTTGTTGGCTCCGAGGATATGGATCCTCACCGAATCCCCAGCATGGGCTTCGATGATCGGCGTCACCGGATCCTCCGGCTTGTCCACCTTGCAGGGTTGGAACATATGACCGAGGTCACATCCCTGCTCTTCCCTGGCCTTGTATGGCTCATTCCGGTAATTCACTCCGGTGAGCCCCGCCACGTTCTGCACGTAAGGCATGAAGCTCGTGCCGATGATGTTGTCTTCGTCCTGGAAGAACAGGGCCGCATCACGATAGTTCGCGCGACTCTCATTCCCTTCGATCGTGCGATCCACGATCACATCGGCGACCCAACTGTTCTTTTGGGAAATATCCGCACCGGTCTTGGGATCGCGATACTTGGAGCCCTTCGGCCCCACAACGACCGCGCCGAACAACCCGTTTCTCGGATTGACCATCACATTCCCGAAATCCCAGACCAGTGACGTGATCTCTCCGTTGAACGGATGTGCATAGTAGGTGTACGTCCGGCTCCCGCCAGGCCCGATCGTCTGGTCGCCTGGATTATTCCCCACGTTCGCCCCGAGGGAATCCTTCGGATCGAACGCCAGCGAGAAGGCCGAGAACGATGCCCGGCTGTTCGCCATCTTGTTCTTGAGATTGATCTTGACGCAATCGCCTACGTTCACGCGAAGCGTCAAGGGACTCGGCGTCAAGCCAGTCGCCACTTTGGTCGCATCCTCTTCGAGCGCGTAGATCTTGCCGGCCGGATTTCTCGTCATAATCTTCCGCTCGAAGTCTACTTCGATCAAATCAGGAGCTTTCGGATTGAACTTGAGATCATGGTCCATGGCGACCACGTTGAACGACTTCACCGGCGCGCTTTCCGGACAGACGGATTTCGAGGGCGTCGGGATCTCGTTGCGTCCCGAATACCCAGCCGGCAGCTTCTTCAGGTCCGGCACTTCCTTGTCCAGAACCCGGAATATCCCCCACGCGCCCTCCGAGAAATGGGATGAGCGCCCGTTGAAGTGGATATAGTCGCCGGGCATCAACTGCGGGCCGCCGGCTTGAGGCACCACGAGGTCATATCGCTCTGCAATACCAATATGAATCGCGTTCTTTCGATTCGCATCACCTGCATACCGTTCCGTTAGGAAGGTATGGCCGGACAGGACCCAGTCCATACTCTCGTTCATCAGGGTATGCAGAAGCCGGAAGACAACAGTGTCCCCTAGGTATGCTCTGAGCAACGGTGTAGAGGGGTCGCCGTGGACCAGACTGCTAAAGATCTTCGAAGCATCCGGGTTATTGGCCAACCGCTTGGCGATGGGTTCGGCCCTGAAGTTCAACCCACTGCCGGTCGTGTGCGTCCCGCCGTTTAGGAACGGCATGGGGGTCATCGCGATCTTCTCCGGCATCATGAAGGACACGGTCTTACCGCCCTCCAAGGCGACTTCCACGGGCTGGCCCGGCGGATTCCCGGCCGTCACGATATTCACCGTATGCGGCACAGTATCATGCACCTGCACGACCAACTCTCTGAAACTGCCGTTCACACCATAGCCCACCGGTTCCACCGTATGGATGTCGGCAATGGGGCCGCTGCGGATCGGCTTGCCGGTCTTGGGATCGTGGTAGGTCGAGCCCGCCGGCTCCACAATAAGCGTCCCGAACCCGCCGTGCGGCCAAGTGGTGGCGCCGAAGGCATGGTCGTGCCAGAACACGGTACCCACATCAGCATCCACCCAGAGCCGTTGACGGACGAACTCCACGGTCACGATGTCGCCATTCGGATGGTCATGCTTGAGCGGATTCTCAAACGTGATCGTGTTGCCGGAAATCGAAGCGATGCGCTGGATCTCATTGCCCTGCACATTATCCGCGCCCACCAGCAACTCCGTCTTCACGTGATACTGAGCCGCGTTCTTGACCGTAATGCTCTTGCTCCCCTTCTTGGCCGGAGCGGTGAGCACTGAGTTCATCGGAACGGGCAGCCCCTTCTTCTCCTTCTTCTCCAACATCGTGAAGGGTCGGATCGACTGCTCATAGGACATGCCTGTGATCACGCCGTCTGTCGACTGATTATCAAACTGGAGGAAGTGTGGATGGAGATTGATCTTGGAAGACTGAAAGTTCGTAAAGTCGTCGTCCAACCATTCGCTGGTGAGGGTCCAATCCACACAGTCGTACACGCTTGCCCGGAAGACCAGCGGGTATCGGAGATCGTTGTTCTTCCGAACGGCCTCTTCCTCCTCGTGCAAGACATAGATCAACCCCAATTTATCGACGATCGGGGGCTCCTTGCCCTCCCCTTTGCTGATTTCAATCGGTACATTAATGAAGTGGAGGTTGAAATACTTACGGCCCGCGTTTTCGGGGCAGAGGCTCCAGACGCCGTTCTCTCCCGGCTTCGCTGGATCGACGCTGCGGCTGCCGTCCTCATTCTGATGGATCATCTCCAGCCAGGGAGCCGGGTTATGGTTTGGTGAGAACATCACGCGCTTGCCGAAGTGCGGCCTCAAATGCGGCCACGATACCTTTCCGGTGGTCGGTTCGAAGAGAATCGGCTGCCGTTCCCCCGGCGTCTTGGACTTATATTTGGGGTTGGCGATGGTGCTTTCCTTTTCGGTCATCGCCATATTGCCTTTCCAAGCCCAGTCCAGAACGGTCGCGTCATAGGACTTGATCTGCCCGGCTTCGTCATCCTTGTGACCGGGCTTGCCTTGAGTCGGCAGCTGCATTTCGACCCAGTCCTTGATCGTGACGACAGCCGGATTGCTCTTCCAGTTGGTCTTGCCCTTCTCGACGATCTGGAAAGTCTTCCCGAACCAATCCAGGGTCTTCCCGATCAGCTTGTCCGAGGTCGCCCCGAACTTGATCCGGCCCTTCCGGTCGGGCAGCTCGCGGAGGTCTGGCATGACATCGGTGTGGAACTCGCCCTGCTGCATCGTGTTGTACACCCGCCAGTAGCCCCACATGCCGGACACGTAGTGGTGGGCCACATGGCAGTGAAACAGAAAGTCCCCCGCCAATTGCTGGCACAGGCCGGACCCGCATTCGGTGTCCAGGTCGAAGGCCTCCGACGGTCCGATCACCTGGACATCCACCCGGTCCGACTTGGTGCGCACCACCGGATACTTGACGGGGCCGTTCTTCGCCGTGAACCAGAGCGGCATCTCGTCACTGGACCGCGGGCTACGTAGCCAGCGAATCGTCCCGCCGTGCGGATGGTGTGAATGGAAGATTTCGGACCCGCCATGGACCAAGCGGAACTTCGCCGGGTCGCCCAAGTACGAGCGAGGGATCGTGGTGGGGGCGTCTCCGAACGTGTAGGAGCTGTAACCCATGGACTCGTCTTCAAACCCGAAGTATTCATGCTGGACGTGCATGTTGTTGATGCCGAACGGCTCACTCCGGTAGTTGAGCGCGCGACCGCCCGGCCGATAGGTATCGGTGAGCGGATCCCGCTGCGGAAGGAAGTCCCCTTTCTTGTTGACCGGACGGAAGGCTTCATCCCCCACCTCATGGTAGATGATGACAAACTCGCGGAAGTCCGGGCCGGCCCCGTTCTGAATGATCGCCTGCCATCCACTCCGCATCTCGGTGGGCTCACCCGTGCCAATCGGGTCGAGATAGCGCGACCCTTTCGGCTCGACCACAAAGGTGCCAAACATGCCTAAGACCGTCAGCTCGCGATCGTTGCTGTAGGAATGGAACTGCCGTCCCCCTTCCTGCGTGTTGGGATGGATATACCATTCCATCTCCACGGGCTTGTTCTTCGCCGCCACGGCGTCAGGATTGGTCGTTGTGGCCGGCTTGCCTGTCGCGCTGATGACCATGCTGGAGCCATGGATATGGAGGCTGACCGCATCTCCGCCTTCCAAGGCATTGCGTAAAGTGATCTTGATGCAGTCGCCCTGGTTGCCACGGATCACGAGGGGCTGGATGTAGTCGCCCTGAATACCGTTGGTGACAGCCCCAGGATCGTACTGGTCCTTTTCGTTCTCCCGCGCTTTGGCATTCTTGGCCTCTTCCGCCCGCACCTTTTCGATATTCTCGGTCAAGACGTACATGTAGCCGGGATAGAAATCGAGCCACTGGTTCAGCGTGATCTCGATGTTGATGGCCGAGATGTCATACTTCCTCACTGGGGCGGTCGAGGGACAGCGGCCACCGGACGTCGCTACCGGTTTGGCCATCTGCTCCATGAGCCGATTGTGCTGCAGCTCGACCAATGCCGAGCGATTGGCACGGCCCGCTATCGCATCTTCCACGATCGTTTGGCCTTTGAGCTGCTGCGCCCACGGCTCGTTCGAGTTGTCGACCATCCCCATGGCGGCATGGCTCACCCCATGGCCTTGATGGGCGCCAGAGTCAGCCGCAAGCACAGGGGAAGGAACAACAAGACAGGCGGCGAGAATCAGAGAGTAGATGATGAAGGAAGGAGAGAACACGTGACGGAAGTTTGACTCTTTCATGACCAGCCTCCTAAAAAGAGAACCTTTATCGCGTCTTTCGATGATTGTATTGGGGTAGACTTAACCTGCGGATAAGATGATCCCCAAACGAGTTAGAATAATTTGAATTACACTTCAATTTTTATCCCACGCCAAGACCGGCTGTCAAGCCTTTTCCCCGCAACAATCTTGTAGTGGAGAGAGAATGAGTCCCGCATCACCCAAGCAGGCCGGTCAGTATGTCGTTTCGTCGTGGGAAGTGTGGTTCAGCACACCTGGCCATTGAACAGGCAGGGTTTGTACCGGGACCGATCAAAATCGACGTCCTCCTTGTACACCGTTTCGTTCCCGTTCACACCGTCCTGCTCGCGGTCAGCCCACAGAGTATGGTTCCACCAATAGAAAATCGGAAACCGTTCTGTGTCGTACACCGGGTTGCCGTACTCGCTGCGGGCCTGCTCGCGCACGAAGCGGCCGGCGACGTAATCCACCGTGCCGTCACCGTTCAAGGAATACAAAAACAGATACAGCCGCGATTCACTATCGTACAATTCGTCGACCCGGGTGCTTACATCGGGTTCAAGCGGCAAGGATTCAGCCGCGCCATGACTGGCGGATGTCAACCCCAGCACACAGACGCTCATGAGAACAAGACTGACTAGACGCGTGCGCATCAGCCCTCCTCTTGCTGGGTTCACTCTACTAAGACGAGGCGAGGGATTGCAAGATTCTCCGCGTTTTCCTACCATTCCCCGCTGTCAGAGGAGCTGACCATTGTTCACGCGACGGGACATGCTCGGACGGCTTGCTGGGGGGCTGACCTTCCTGTCAGCCGTGGCTTTCGCGCCGCGGTCAATAATCAACACGCTGCTGTTTGAACCGGATGGGGCTCTGGTCCCGGCAAAGCCGTTGCCCCCTAATCCCTTTGTGCGGGACGGGAAAGCCCTGGTCGCTATCGTGCGCGGAGACGATCCGCTGGCTATGCTGCAGGCAGGGCTCAATCTGATCGGAGGCATCGGCCGGTTGGGTCTCCACGGCAAGCGGGTCCTGATCAAACCAAACGTGGTCAACGACCGGCCTCCACCCTCCACCACCCACCCGAAAGTGGTGGCAGCCGTGGTCCGACTTGTGCGGGAAGCCGGCGCGCAGGCGGTCACAGTCGCCGACAGTTCGGGCATCATCCGGTTCCCTTCCTCGGCCAACCTCGCCGCGACCGGCATCAAGCAGGCCGCCGAGTCGGCCGGCGCGTCAGTCCTGGCCTTGGAAGAGGAGCCCTGGGTGCGTGTGGAGGCCGCCAGCGCCAAGGCCCTGCCTCGCTACTATGTGTCGAAGCCAGTCTACGACGCGGATGTGTTCATCAATCTGCCAGTCGTCAAGACTCACAGGTTCGCGCACTACTCCTGCAGCCTGAAGAACCTGGTCGGAATCATCCACCCGCGTTACCGCCCCTCCGTCAGCTTTCTCTCGCCGGACTGGCATGAGCGGATCGCCGAACTGAACCTCGCCGTTCATCCCCACCTCACCATCGCCGACGGCACGACGCTCATGATCGCTGGCGGCCCGACCAGCGGCACGCCGGCCCGGGCCGATATCCTGCTGGTCAGCGGCGATCGCATCGCGCTGGACGCGGTCGCCGTCGCCCTCATCCGCACTTTCGGCGCGTGGCCCAAGGTCACTGAACAGGCCGTCTGGGAGCAGCGTCAGATCAAGCGGGCGATCGAGTTAGGGCTTGGCGTACAGGGCCCGAGCCATATCGAGCTCGTGACGCAGTCGCTCGGGGGTCCGGATGCCTCATTCGAGCGCTTGGTCGCGACGATACGCAAGGACCTCGTCGTATGAGCGGCGTCACCTTGCCCGCCTCGTTCTACGCTCGGCCGACGCTGCGGGTCGCACGCAGCCTTCTCGGGAAATACCTGATGCGGGAGACGGCCGAAGGCTTGCTGGCAGGCCGGATCGTCGAAGTGGAAGCCTACGTCGGACCCGAGGATCGAGCCTCCCACGCGTCGCGCGGGCGGACGCAACGGACCGACGTGATGTTTGGCCCGCCTGGACTGGCCTACGTCTACATGATCTACGGGATGTACCATTGCCTCAACGTGGTGACGGAACGCATCGACTATCCGGCGGCTGTGCTCATCAGAGCAGTCGAACATGAAGCCGGGCTTGCCGATGGACCGGGACGCGTGTGCCGGCTGTTCGAGATCGACCGGCGACTCAATTATCACGACTTGACGAGTGGCAAGGCCTTATGGATCGAGGATCGCGGGGTTCATGTTCGGCGGAACCAGATCGGCGCCTTCCCCCGCATCGGAGTGGCCTATGCCGGACCCTGGGCGGCCAAACCCTGGCGCTTCCGTGTCAAACCCGTGAGGCCATGACCATCCCAGCTCTGCGGGCGATCATCTTCGACTTCAACGGGGTGATTGCCGACGACGAGCCAACCCATTTCCTCGCCTTCCAACAAGCGCTGGCCGAAGACGGACTGGCCCTCACGAAAGAGGAGTACTATGGCGCCTATCTCGGCATGGATGAACGCACCTGTGCCGGCGCGCTTCTGGAAGCAATCACGGGCCGGCACGATCCGGCGCGTGTACAACGGATCGCCGAAAGAAAGGCCGCGCTCTTCGCATCCCTGACGGAGACGCGCAGGCCCCCTCTTTTCCCGGGAGTCGTGGAGTTCGTCACGCGTGCCTCCGCG
This sequence comes from Nitrospirota bacterium, assembly GCA_005877855.1. Lineage (GTDB taxonomy): Bacteria > Nitrospirota > Nitrospiria > Nitrospirales > NS-4 > NS-12. The sequence continues at coordinate 10,347 of VBOF01000164.1, forward strand.
CGCTATGGCCTGGCGATCGCGTCAGGAGGGAGACGCCAACAGATCGAGTTCGCGCTTCATGGCACGCCGATCGAGAAAGCCTTTGCGGTCCTGGTCTCCGCCGAGGACGCTGCGATCGGAAAACCGGACCCCGCCATCTATCGCCTGGCCCTGGCCCGCCTCAACGAGGCGCCGCCACGCCCCGTCCCGGCGATCCAGGCCGCAGAATGTCTCGTGATCGAGGATTCGCTGGCCGGCATCCACGCAGCCTTGGCAGCCAAGATGAAAGTGGTGGCCCTTGCGACCACCTACCCGCCGGAACAGCTCGCCGCAGCCCGCCTGGTGCTCCCCAGTCTGGAACACGCGTCGTTGGATAGCTTGGAACGCCTAGTCAGGGAAGGGGATCGAACCTGAGGCTTAGACTTTCGCCAGCACCGCTTGATTGATTTCCTCGACCTTCTTCCTGCCCATCAGAATTTCGACAAGGGCCATGGCGAACTCCATTGCCGTCCCAGGCCCACGACTTGTCACCAATCTGCCGTCTATCACCACTCGCTCTTCGTCGTAGACCGCACCGGTGAGTTGTTCTCTCACCGAGGGATGGCTGGTCAGCCTCCGTCCAGCGATCATTCCATGAGCCGCCAGCACGGTCGGGGCAGCGCAGATGGCGGCGATGTACCGCTTTCCTTCTTGGAACAGAGGCAGCAGTCTGGCCACTCGCGGGTCCTTTGCGAGAGTCTGGGTGCCTTTGAGCCCTCCGGGCAGGACAATCATGTCGAAATCAGTCGCTTCCACATCATCTATGGTCATGTCTGGTACGAGCTTAACGCCAGTGCGCCCCTCGACGGCAGCGGGGGGAGTGCCTCCTTCAACGCCAGCGATAGTCACAGAAATCCCCGCACGGCGCAGGATGTCCACGACTGTCACGGTCTCGATTTCCTCAAACCCATGCGCGAGTGGTACGACTACCCGTTTCATCTTCATCGTTCTTCTCGACCTGTATGGACCATAGAGCGTGATTCTGAGCCTATCTGTCTGTCAAGTCAATGAAACCAATCTTGACATTACGTAAGGCCTCTGTTAGCGTGGCGCACTAAAAGGAGTCACCGGCATGGCGGACGTACCTGACGTCGAATTGACTCCCCTGCCATCACCAAATGTTGACCTGACCCCCCTCACCACTGCTATCACCAAGGTGGCTGAGGACGTGGTCCGGACCATTGCACAAGACATGGTGCCCTATCTGCTCACGCAGCAGGTCGAAGAGTCGTTGAAAAAACTAGCCCCCGGCCTTATCCAAACCGCCGTTTCCGAGGAGAAAGTCCTCCTTAAGGAGACCGCGCAGGAGACCGCTCGCGAGGCTTTGCCCGACCTCCTGAGGCCGATGGTTGAGCAGCTTGCCAAGGAGATCTTCGACATGAAGGACACCGTGCAGGAGACCGCTCGCAAGGCTATGCCGGACCTCTTGAAGCCGATAGTTGAGCAGCTTGACAAGGAGATCATCGAAAAGGCTATGCCGAACCTCCTGAGGCCGATAGTTGAGCAGTTTGGCAAGGACATCATCGAAAAGGTGGCCCGAGACGTGGTCGGCGCGAAAGCCGAAGCCGAAGTCAAGAAAGAGATCGACCGCCTGACAGCCGAAGCCTGAGCACACCCCGCTTCCTTCCACCCTTATCTTCCCGTCGTTTCCGCTCCGTGTTAGGATAGCTCCCTGTGGAAAAAGCATACGACCCCAAGCAGGTTGAGCAGCGCTGGTACCAGACCTGGGTCGAACGGGGCTATTTTCATGCCTCCGCGACTGGCCCCGGGTCTCCGTATGCGATCGTGATGCCCCCTCCCAACATCACCGGGTCCCTCCACATGGGGCACGCCCTGAACAACACGCTCCAGGACATCCTGATCCGCTGGCGTCGCATGCAGGGGCGCAACACGCTCTGGGTGCCGGGGACCGACCATGCCGGCATCGCCACCCAGAACGTGGTGGAGAAGCAGCTCCTGGCTGAAGGCACGACACGCGACAAGCTTGGGCGCGATCGGTTCATCCAGAAGGTCTGGGAGTGGAAAGCGCAGTCCGGCGGCGCGATCATCGAGCAGCTCAAGCGCCTTGGTTCGTCGTGCGACTGGGACCGCCTGCGCTTCACGATGGATGAGGGCCTGTCGAAGGCCGTGCGCGAAGTGTTCGTTCGGCTCTATGAAGACGGCCTCATCTACCGCGGGGAACGTCTCATCAACTGGTGCCCCCGGTGTCTCACAGCCCTCTCCGACATCGAGGTGGAGCACGAGGACGCCACCGGCAAGCTCTACCACATCCGCTATCCGCTGGCGGACGATCGGTCCACGCCCTTGACCGTCGCGACGACGCGACCAGAAACCTTATTGGGGGACACCGGCGTCGCCGTCCATCCAGAGGATCCTCGTTACAACCGGTTCATCGGGAAGCGCGTCAAGCTCCCGCTGACACGGCGTCTCATCCCAGTCGTCGGGGACTCGATCCTTGTGGATCGGGAATTCGGCACCGGGGCGGTCAAGATCACGCCGGCGCACGACTTCAACGATTTCGAGGCTGGCCTGCGCCACAACTTGCCGCGATTAGCGCTGATCGACCAGCAGGCACGCCTCGATCCAGCCGGCCTGCGCGACGCGCAGGTGGACGACGCCCTCCAAGAACGCCTCGCATCCAAACCGGTGCGTGAGGCTCGGGCTCTCGTAGTGGACGCCCTGGAGAAGGGCGGCTTTCTGGCCAAGGTCGAAGACCATCCCATGGCGCTTGGCAAGTGCTACCGCTGCAAGACGGTGGTGGAACCCTATCTTTCGCCGCAATGGTTCGTGAAAATTCAGCCTCTGGCCGAGCCGGCGATCAAGGCCGTCGAATCCGCACAGATCCGCTTGATTCCAGCGCAATGGACGAACAACTACTTGGCCTGGATGCGAGACATCAAGGACTGGTGCATTTCGCGTCAGATCTGGTGGGGGCATCAGATCCCAGCGTGGTACTGCGTGAACTGTGGTCGTGATACGGGAACCCTCCTAGAGGCACCAAAATCCTTTACGCTGACGGCAGAAGCCAAACCCCTCGTGGCCAGACACGCGCCCTCACACTGTCCTGATTGCGGTCACCATCAACTAGTGCGGGATCCTGACGTGCTGGACACGTGGTTCTCGTCCGCGCTGTGGCCGTTCTCGACGCTCGGCTGGCCGGACGAGACGCCAGAACTGAAAACGTTCTATCCGACCTCCACGCTGGTGACCGGCTTCGACATCCTCTTCTTCTGGGTCGCCCGGATGATCATGATGGGCCTGAAGTTCATGGGACAGGAGCCCTTCCGGGACGTGTACATCCACGCGCTCGTTCGGGACGCCGAAGGGCAGAAGATGAGCAAGTCCAAGGGCAACGTGATCGACCCCCTGGAGGTGATGGACAAATACGGGACCGACGCCCTGCGGTTCACGCTGGCCGCCATGGCGTCTCCCGGCCGTGACATCAAGTTGTCGGAGGAGCGCATCGAAGGGTATCGGAACTTTGCGAACAAACTCTGGAACGCGGCGCGGTTCATTCTGATGCACCGGGAAGGTCCGCGGGCCGACGCGCCGGTCGCCGAACGGCCGGTCACGGACCGGTGGATCCTCAGCCGGCTGCATCGCTGCATTGGCGAAGTGAATGCTTCCCTGGAGGCCTACCGATTCGACGAAGCTGCGAACACGCTCTATCAATTCATCTGGCACGAGTACTGCGACTGGTACGTAGAGCTCGTGAAGCCGGCTCTCGCCGACAAGGCCTCACGTCAGGCTGCCCCGACGCGCACGACCTTGATCGAGAGCTTCGAAACGCTGCTGCGACTCCTGCATCCTTTCATGCCATTCATCACCGAGGAAATCTGGCAGGCGCTTCCCCATAAAGGAGAGAGCATCATGATCGCGCCCTATCCAACACCGAACCCGGCGCTGATCAATGATAGTATCGAGACCGAGATAGCCAGCGTAACCTCTGTTGTTTCGGCTGTACGCAATATCCGAGGCTCTCAAGGAATCCCCTCCTCTCGACAACTGCATGCTGCAGTAGCGACGCCCGCAGAGACATTCAAAAACACCCTGAAAACTCACCATAATTTGATTGCATCGATCGCCGGGATAAGCGACCTGGCTATCGACACAGATGTCAAACCCTACCCGCACAGCGCATCGTCTTCCGTCGTTTTTCCCGGAGGTGGCGTAGGAATAATCTACGTCGATCTGGCCGGCCTCATTGACGTTGAAAAGGAAAAGACCCGGATCGAAAAGCGCCTCAAGGAATTAGCCGCTCAGATCGAGCAGACGGAGAAAAAACTTTCGAACCCCCACTTCGTCGCAAAAGTACCTCCGGATGTCCTGAAGAAAACAAAGGCCCGACACGAGGAATGTCGCGCCGAGCATGAAAAGCTGACCGGCGAGCTGCGGCGCCTGCGCGCGATGTCAGGAGGTGCGGGGTGAACCTTCGCGAGATCGTCGCCCACGCCTTAGCCGAAGACTGCGGAACGGGCGATGTCACGACCAAGGCCCTGTTTCCAGCGAACGTTCCGGCCAGTGGGACGATTCTCGCCGAGGAACCGGAGGGACTTGTCGTAGCCGGACTGGCCGTCGCGGTGGAAGTCTTCTCGCAAGTGGACACGTCGCTGGAATGCACCACACACTTCGCCGACGGCGACCGGATCCCTGCCGGGGCCACCGTCCTCACGGTCACCGGCGACGGCCGGTCCATGCTGCAAGGCGAGCGCGTGGCCCTGAATTTTCTGCAGCGGCTGTCCGGCATCGCCACGCTCACGGCGAAATTCTGCGACGCGGTGAAGGGGTTCAAGACCAGAATCGTCGATACCCGGAAGACGACGCCTGGGCTGCGGGCCTTGGAAAAATGGGCGGTGACGCTCGGAGGAGGGTGGAATCATCGGCAGAGCCTGGCGGACGGCATCCTGATCAAGGACAACCATCTGGCGCTGGCGGGCGGCGACGTGGCGAGGGCTTGCCGACTGGCTCGGGAACGGGCCCCGCATAGTCTGAAAATCGAGGTCGAAGTCCAGTCGCTCGACGCCGTGAAAGCCGCCCTCGACGGGGGCGCCGACATCATCCTCCTCGACAACATGAGCGTGCCCACAATCTGCAGAGCCATCGAGCTGATCAAGGGACGCGCCACGATCGAAGTCTCCGGCGGGGTCACCCTGGGCCACGTGCGCGAGATCGCCGCGGCGGGAGCCGACCTCATCTCCGTCGGCGCGCTGACGCACTCGGCCCCGGCGGCTCGCTTCAGCATGGACATCGTCCCCAAGTGACAGGACCGGCAGCCCCTCTTTCGCTCGACGCGATCCGGCCTCATCTCGCGACCCGGGTGATCGGGACGACCATCCACCTGCACGACCAAGTGGACTCGACGAATCGCGTGCTTGCGGCCCTCGCGCACGAGGGCGCCCCTGATGGCACTGTGGTGGTCGCCGAGTCCCAAACAGCCGGGCGCGGTCGCTTGGGGCGGACCTGGGTCTCCCCTCGCGGGCTGAACCTGTACGTGTCGATCCTCTTAACCCGGGCCCTTCCCCCGGAAACGGTCACCTGGACTCCCATGCTCGCCGCGGTGGCGGTGCTGCGCGCCATCCGCGCGCTGACCACCCTCAACGTCAGGCTGAAGTGGCCCAACGACGTGCTCGCCATCCGAGACGGGATGGGTCGCAAGCTGGCCGGCATCCTGGTTGATGCGATCGGAACCGGCTCGGGGAGCAGACGCGCGATGGTAGTCGGCATCGGCATCAACGTGAACATGCCGGCGGCGGCCTTCCCTGAAGAGCTCCGCGCGACCGCCAGCTCGCTTCTCATCGAGACCGGATCGTCCGTCGACAGAGGGCAGCTCCTAGCCGCGTTACTGGACGAATTGGAACGCCTGTACGATCACGCGTGCACCCACGGGCCGGGTGACATCGCCGCCGCGTATCAAGCTGCATGCGACACCATCGGCAAACCGGTCCAGGTCGAGCTGATCGGCAGCGAACAGATAGAAGGGACAGCCGAGGTGCTCGCCCCCGACGGCGCGCTGCGTCTTCGCACCAAGAATGGTAAGGTTCTCGAAATCCGCGCCGGAAATGTCGTACACTTGCGATAAGCGTCGATTGGAACGCCGTTCATGGACCCGTTGCAATAGCGGAGCAACGGGTGCCCCGACCTCACGGCTACGGAAGCCGCAGGCGCTGGCTTCACGGCGTTGAAGAGCATGTTGCTGGCCATTGACATCGGTAACACAAACATCGTCTGGGGCGTCTTCGACGGCGCCAAACTCCTGGCCGACTGGCGGGTGAGCACGGATCACTCCAAGACCACCGACGAGTACGCCATCCTGCTCCTGGATCTTCTTCGGGTGAAAGAGATCAGCCCGGATCGAGTGGCGGGCGTCGGCCTGTCGGGCGTCGTGCCCCCGCTGACGGCGGGCTTCGGGGGACCGTCCGATGCCTACCTCCCCTGCCCCCCGTTGATCATGTCCCACGAACTGGAGTCTGGCCTGACCATCAAATCCCTCAACCCTCGCGAGGTCGGCAGCGACCGGATCGTCAACGCGGCGGCGGCCTACCGCCGATATGGCGGGCCCATCATCATCGTGGATTTCGGGACCGCCACCACCTTCTGCGCAGTCACGGCCGCGGGAGAGTACTTGGGTGGCGCCATCGCCCCGGGCCTGCGGATCTCCGCCGAGGCCCTGTTCAACCGGGCCGCGAAGCTCCCCAAGATCGAGTTGATACGGCCCAAGACCGCGATCGGCCAGGACACCGTGACCAGCATGCAATCCGGTTTGATCTTCGGGTACGCCGGGCTGGTCGACGAGCTCGTGCGCCGGATCCAGCAGGAGTTGGGTCAGGACTGCTTCGTGGTGGCGACCGGGGGGCTCGCGGGCCTGATCGCACCGGAATCCCGCACGATCCGCGAGGTACGCCCCCACCTGACCCTCGAAGGGCTCGCCCTCCTTCACGCCATGAACAGGCCGTCCTGACTTCCCCTGCTTAAAGAAGAATTTTTTCCAGGGAAACCGGCCTCTTGGCTTGATTACCGGCCTGCGATGGCTACTCTAAAGCAACGCTGAGTAGAACGAATGAGAAAAAAGAGCGATTCGATAGAAAAAACAAGCGGGTCTGATACGTTCGACGGGAGGGAACCGAGTATCGAGGAGGCCGCGCCCGATGCCGAGGGCTCGGCGGCCGCGACGGGGGAGCCTGCTTCAAACATCACGGACCAGCAGCCTCAAACCCTGGAAGAGGAAATGAAGACCGTCCAAGACCGGTACCTCCGGTTGGCCGCGGAATTCGAGAATTACAAGAAACGGGCGCAGAGGGACCAGGCGGAGTACACGAAGTACGCCACCGAACGTCTCCTGCGAGAGATGCTTCCCGTGTTGGACAACTTGCAGCGGGCGCTCCAGCACGCTCAGCAATCGGGCGGCACGGACGGCCTGATCGAGGGCGTGGAACTGACGTGCAAGCAGTTCTTGGAGGTCCTGGGCCGTTTCGGCGTCAGGCCGATCCCCAGCGTGGGACTGCCCTTCGATCCCGCCGTGCATCAGGCAGTGGCAACGGTGGATCCCCAAGGACGGGCGCCCAATACGATCGTGGAAGAATATGAGAAGGGGTACTACCTGCATGACCGCGTGCTGCGGCCAGCGAGGGTGACGGTGGCCGCGAGCAGTCCGGGCGAATGCCGGGACGCACCGGTGAAATCGACGCCCTAACAGCTGAAGGAGAAAGACCATGGGTAAAGTCATCGGAATCGATCTTGGGACAACGAACTCCTGCGTGGCCGTCATGTCGGGAGGCGACCCGGTCGTCATCGCCAACGCGGAGGGAAACCGGACCACCCCGTCGGTG
>VBOF01000303.1 GCA_005877855.1 Nitrospirota bacterium
CTTCACCTCGGAGGCCTTCACTCCGACCCTGGCGTATTCCAGTTGGCTGATCACGGGTATCACGTTGACGTTTTACCTTGTGGTCAGCTTCGCCATCCTACTGACGCTGCGGATGGGGAAGGAAAAGGTACATGTGGAAGCTTTGGGGAAGCGGGTGACCACGGTCAAGCGCCACGCAGAGGTGACGACCAAGGCCGGATGAGACGTCTTTGCTGGTATTGGAGGGAGGCGAGACATGGGCAGGACCTCGTTGGCTGTGAAGGGAGCCATCCTTTTGGCGGCGATATTCGTGTTTCTGAAAGTCGGCGTTCCGTTGTTTACCGCGCCGCTTCCGATGAGCCTCGTCTGGCTGTATGTGTTTTTGACCGCCTGCGGGATCGTCGTGTACGGCACGCTCACCGGCGAGTCCAGCGAGTCCCTCTTCGGCACGGTCTTCCGATTTTTGGGCGGAGGGGGGCTTGGTGGCACGGCCCGATCCCTCCGTCTGGCGGTGCTCGTCCTCTTCCCGCTGTGGGTTGGCTGGGTGACGTATGACGATTTGGCCCCGCAGACCGAGCCACCCGTCGAGAACCGGGTCATTCATCCGGCCCCGCCGGGGTGGTTCGTGGGGTTGGCGAACCCGGTTCCCAATACGCCGGAGAATGTGATGATGGGCAAGGGGCTCTACGCCGCCTATTGCTCGCCCTGTCACGGAGCGATGTTCAATGGCAACGGGCCTGCCTCCGACGGGTGGAATCCGCCCCCGGCGAACTTCGTGGATTCCGGGACGATCGCCCAGCTTCAGGAATCCTATCTGTTCTGGCGGATCAAGAAGGGAGGCGTAGGCCTGCCGGTCGAGGCCCATCCCTGGAAGTCGGCCATGCCGCGGTGGGAAGTGGAACTGCCGGACGAATGGATCTGGAAGATCATCATGGCGGAGTATGCCGGCTCCGGCCACAAGCCCCGGACCTGGGAGTAAGGGCCGTCCTTCTATGAAGAATTCTTCATCCTGTCTTCATCATCTCTTCATGTACGGATTGTCATTGAATGGTAAGGTATGAAAAACCGATCTGATACGGACAGAAGGAGGTGATCGCAAAATGAAGAGGATTCTCGCAGCACTATTTGCAGTCCTGATCGGACTGACCTTTGTAGGCTCCACCTTTGCGGAAACGGGGAAGCAGATGGGCGCTCCCGCTAAAACCTCAGTGGCAGGCGGAGAGATGAAGAAGGAGGAAGGTCAGAAAGTCACGAAGGCGGCAAAGAAGCAGCTCAGGAAGAAACACATCGAGGAAAAGAAGGCGGAGAAGAAGTAACGCTCCTCGTTCTCCTCAACCACCTGAAGGGCCGACGGAGTCTGACTCTGTCGGCCTTTCGTTGTTATAATAGGCATTCACAAGGTAACGCAGGAGATGAGTGATCTCGGACTGCCGCGCGAGAAAGAACTTGGCCGCAGAGGTCTTCTTCTATCCAATGCGGGCGGTCACGATGCGCGCGTCAGAAAGCGAAAACACATCCTCGTCCGTCTCATCATCGCCGACGTACAGGGCTGCCCTGAGGTTCAACTGGTGCATCAACTCGAGTAATGCCACTCCCTTGTGTGGCGCGCCGGCTGGAATCACATTGACGATATCTTTGCCGATCAGGATACGCGGCAAGGGGTGGAGTTCAGCCAGCATCATGAACACCGCCTCGCGGGCCGCTCGCTTCCGCCCGGCGATGCGGTAGTGAAATGCGAGGGAATAGGTCTTGTCTTCGACCAATACTCCAGCGCGTGCCAACTCGCTGCTGAAGCCGTTTTCAACCTGCCGCTTCCAAGCCCCGCACGTTTCCCGAGCCTGCCGCAGGACCTGCGGCGCCGCGTGAAGTCCCTCCAGGCCGTGATTGCCGATCAGGTGCGGCACGGCACCGGCGATACGAATCTGCAGGTCCGCCACCGACCGTCCCGAGATGACGGCCGTGAAGGCCCGCTTGCCGAGTTCTACCAGCCACTCCCGAATCGGCCGCGCGAGCCGCGCGTCCTGGTGATTCCGGACAATCCTTCGACTGCTCCACCTGCCGCAAGACCCGATTGCGTTGCCGCATGCGGGCCGCATCCATCAGCATCCGTCCTGCCCAGCGGTACACGTTGAACTCCTGGATCAGCCCGTGCATGCTCCGCATCCGAGCCCGCTGCTCGGCCGGCGGCATGTTCAGCGCCACGTGGAGGGCGGCCGCGAATTGGTCAATGTCATACGGGTTGACGACCAAGGCTTCCGGAAGCTCGCGGGAAGCCCCGGTGAACTGACTCAGAATCAAGACTCCCTGCTCGTCATCACGCGCCGCCACGAACTCCTTAGCCACGAGGTTCATGCCGTCGTGAAGACTGCTCACCACACAGACATCGGCGCCCCGGTAATGCTCGTACACTTGCGGCGGCTCGTGGTGCTGCTCCTTCAAGCAGATGGGCTCATAGCCGTCGCGCCCGAATCGCTTATTGATCTGCTCCGCCAATGCATGAACTTGCCCGGCAAAGTGCTGGTACTGCTCGATCATGGTGCGGCTAGGGGCGGCGATCTGGATGAACGAGAACCGGCCGATCCATTCCGGTTGCAATTCAAGGAGGCGCTCTACGGCGAGGAATCGCTCGATGATGCCCTTGGTGTAATCAAGCCGGTCCACCCCGACGCCGATGAGGCGCTCGGGTTCCATGCCGTGGAGCGCCCGAATCTTCGCACGGCACTCCTCCACCGGCCGTTGGTCCCGGACCCATCGCGAGGGCCACTCGATGGAGATCGGGTAGTGCCTGATGGCCGTCAGCTTGCCGCCGTAGGAGATGGTCGAGTCGTCTCGATCGATCCGGGCCTCCAGGACCCGATCAACGCTGTCGATGAAGTTGTTGCAGTGCACTCGCGTGTGGAACCCCAGGATGCTGCTGCCCAAGAGTCCCTCCAGAATCTGTTGACGCCACGGGCAGATGCCGTACCGCTCGGCATTGGGCCAGGGAATGTGCCAGAAGGAGATAATGGTCGCGTTCGGCAATCGCTCCCGGATCATCTTCGGGAGGAGGGCGAAGTGATAGTCCTGAACCAGCACGACCGGGTCGTCGGTCTTGGCCTCTTCGCACACAGCCTGCGCAAACCGTTCGTTCACCGCCACGTAATGGTTCCAATCCGAGGACCGAAAGGTGGGCCGAATGTGGGCGATGTGGCAGAGGGGCCACAAGCCCTCGTTGGCAAAACCGTAGTAGTAGCCCGCTTCTTCTTCCGGTGTCAGCCAGACGCGGCGAATCTCATACGCCGGGTTGTCCGGCGGCACACGGACATGGTCGTGCGAGTCCACTGCTTCCCGATCAGCCGATCCATTGCCATGGGCGATCCAGATGCCGGAGCAGGCTCGCATGACCGGCTCCAGCGCGGAAACCAGCCCGCTGGCAGGGACCTGGACTTCAATGGTCTGGCCCCGCCGGTTGTGAATATAGGGCTGGCGGTTGGACACGATCAGGATTTCGTCCCCGGCCAGTTGCTCGCGCAGAATTGCCCTCAGGCTCGCCGGGGTCCACGTGATTTGACTCTCGTCGCGCATGCGGCGGTCGGTTTCGAGATCGCGGATCAATGCTCTGAGATCCTTGGCGACCGGCCGTAGTTCCGGTCCATGGTCCTGGCCGAGTGGAGTAAGCAGGCCTTCTCCTCTGAGCATGGCACGGACGCCGGCCACCCATCCCTTCCAACTCAAGTGCGCCACCAGGACCGTCACGAGGGAGATCACGGCCCCCAGCGCTACGAAGAGGTAAAAGATGTACCATTTCGTATCGGCACTCCGCTGTTGGATGAAACTCATGTCGTGCACGAGCATCAGGCGGCCGACCGTGCGTCCTTCGGCTTCAATGGAGGCGGACGCCACATGCACGGGCCCGTGACTCAGCGTCAGAACCGTCGACGAACCTGGTTTAAGGCCGGTAGCCCCTTCGCATGAAATCTCATGGGGGTAGGTCTGGGTCTTATAGAGTAAGCGGTTGTGGAGGTCGCAGAACCCCAGAGCATAGAGCCGCTCGTCCTGGATGACCCGATGAAAATACGCAAGGATCTTGGCCTTCGACTCCGTCGTCACCAGATCGGCCAGCGGAGCCTCCATTGTGCTGGCGATCAGCTTCGACCGGATGTCAAGGTCCCGCACGAACCATTTGAGGGTCAGCGCATCAACCAGCGGAACGACCGCATACGCAATCAGCGCCAACACAAGGGCCAACGGGAGAATAAAACGTAGCGACAGTCTCATGCCAAGCATCCCCGGTTATTTTGCTATTATAATAGGGGCGTCCAATGTACCGCTACGGATTAGTGGGCAATTGCCAGGTCTCCGCGCTGATCAGCGATTCGGGGTCGGTCGACTGGATGTGCCTGCCGCGCCCCGACAGCCCCCCCGTGTTCGGCGGTATCCTGGACCCCAACGGCGGGCGCTTCGCGATTTCCACTCCCGCGGCTCCGGAACATCTCACGACGTCCCAGCAGTACCTGCCCAACACCAACATTCTCGTGACGGTCGTCTCGCTGGCCAACGGCGACTCGTTCCGGATCACGGACTTTTGCCCGCGGTTCGAGCAGTACGGCCGCATATACCGCCCAGCGGCCTTGTTCCGCATTGTGGAGGCTGTCTCCGGGCATCCGTCAGTCGTCGTAAGCTGCCGGCCCGTATCCGGATGGGAAAAAGAGCCGGTTCGCTCGATTCGCGGGAGCAGCCATATCCGTTTCGAAATTCGTGGAGAAGTCCTCCGCCTGCTCACCAACCTGCCGCTGACATATCTGTGCGAGGAGACCCCAGTCGCGCTGACGCAGAAATTGTACTTCGGGCTCACCTGGGGGTTGGGCATCGAGGACGACCTGGTAAGGGTGACCCATGAGTTCCTCGATCAGACGACGCGATACTGGCGCACCTGGGTGAAGAATTGCTCGGTGCCGGTGTGGCACCAGCAACAAGTCATCCGATCCGCGCTGGCGCTCAAGCTCCACTGCTTTGAAGACACGGGCGCAATTCTGGCCGCCTTGACGACCAGCCTGCCCGAACAACCCGGCGGCGGGCGGAACTGGGACTATCGCTATTGCTGGTTGCGGGATGCCTACTACGCGTTGACCGCGTTCAATAACCTGGGCCACTTTGAAGAAATGGAGGCCTTCCTCAACTTCCTGTTGAACATCGCCCACGCGCACGAACACTCCCGAGACCGTCTGCGGCCCGTGTACACCTTGAGCCAGGGCTTCCAGCTGCCGGAAACGGCGCATGCCAATTGGAAAGGCTTCCAGCAGAGCACGCCCGTCCGGAGCAATAACCAAGGTGCGCACGCAGTATCGGACAGCGTGACGCCGGGCTGTGGGAAAGCCGAGGCGGCTGGCAGGAGCACTCGTTCACCAATCTCATGTGCTGGGCCGGGTTGGAACGCCTCGAACGCATCCGGCAGGCCGGGCAGCTCGCCTCATTATCGCTTGACCTGGCAGGAGCGCGGATCCGTGCGGCGGAGGCCTTGCTCCGCGCTTCAAAAGGGGGAGCCGTGCGCAACGGCCCGACGGATGACAGCTACGACGCCTCGCTGTCGCAACTCGCGATGCTCGGATACCCCAACCGGCAGCTCTGCGAAGCCACCACCACCCAGATTGTCAGCCAGCTCGGAGTACGGAACGGGACCGCGGCGACCGGCTTCTTTTACCGGTATGTCCGCGAGGACGATTTCGGAAAACCGGAATCCGGCTTTGTGATTTGCTCCTTTTGGATCGCCCAAGCATTGGCCCGGCTCGGTCGAACCGCTGAAGCAAAGGAGATCCTCGCCGGAGTCCTGACCGCAGCGAACGGCCTGGGGCTCTTCTCGGAACACTTCCTACCGGCGACCCAAACTCAATGCGGGAATTTCCCCCAGGCCTACTCCCATGTGGGACTGATCAACGCCGCCTTTGCCGTCAGCCCCCCGTGGAGCGAGGTCCTTTGATGCTTCATTAACAATTCTTCATCTCGCGTTCATCTTCCTTTCATGCCCGGCCGGTATCCTGATCATGGGTACACACGAGCTTCCCAGGGAGGTGAACCATGTTCAATCCAGCGCTGGTGCTTGGTGCATGGACGGTCGTGATCCTGGGCATCGCCATGTGGGCAATGGCTACCCGGGAGGGTGAAGATATGGAAATCGAGGATTTCAGCTACTTCGCGTCTGAGCAGAAAGACGAAGCGGCAGGTTATAGGCACTCCGCTTAGAAAATTGGTGCGAGCAACTCCTTCAGCCGTGCGACGGCGTTAGCGGGGGCGAGTTTCGTGACGGCGCCGGCGCGGCGCTCCTTGAGTTCCATCAGGCCCTGGGCGAGATTCTTGTCGCCGATCACCACCTGGTAGGGACAGCCGATCAGGTCCGCGTCATTGAACTTAACACCCGGCCGCTCGTCACGATCGTCGAGCAGCACTTCCATTCCGGCCTTTTCTAATTCCGTCTCCAGCGCGACGGCCGCTTCGAAGACCTTGCCCTTGTCGGCGAGCGGCAGGACGTGCACATGGAAAGGCGCGATCGGTGACGGCCAAATGATCCCCTTCGCGTCGTGGTTCTGTTCAATAGCGGCTGCGGAAGTTCGTCCGACACCGATCCCGTAGCAGCCCATCACGATGAGGCGCTCCTGGCCCTGCTTGTCGAGGTAGGTGGCCTTCATCTTCTCGCTGTACTTGGTCCCGAGCATGAAGACGTGACCGACCTCGATACCGCGCACGATGCGCAGAGGTTTCGCGCAGCGGGGGCACGCGTCGCCGGCCATCGCGTTCCGGATGTCGGCGTAACGGTTCGGCGTGAAGTCGCGGCCGGGCGTGACGTCCACCCAGTGCGTGTCCGCGGCGTTGCCGCCGACCACGACGTTGGTCAGCGGCTTTACGGCGAGATCGGCCAGCATCGTCATGCCGGACAGTCCGAGGGGTCCGGCGAATCCCACCGGCGCGCCGGTGAGTTTCTCCACCGTGGCCGCATCGGCCATGACCAGGTCCGTGGCGCCCAGCGCTTTCCGCAGCTTGACCTCGTTGACCTCGTGGTCCCCGCGGATCAGGACGGCGACGGTCTTCCCGTCGGCGCGATACAGCAACGTCTTCACGAGTTGGGTGGCTGGCACCTTCAGGAAGGCCGTCACTTCCTCCACGGTCTTTTTGCCCGGTGTGGGGACACGTCGTTTCTCGCGGAGGGTCTCCGGAGGGGGCTTGTGCGCATGCTCCTTCATCGCGGGAGGGGACCCATCACCCGTTGCATCTGGAGGAGCAACGGGTCCCCGCGCCCCTCCCGTACCCACCAACTCGGCGCGCTCTATATTCGCAGCGTAGTCGCAGGCGTCGCAGACGGCGATGCCCTCTTCGCCGGTGTCGGCCAGAACCATGAATTCGTGTGACGAGGTGCCGCCGATCAAACCGGTGTCGGCCTCGACCTGGCGAAAGGTCAGCCCGCAGCGGGTGAAGATGGCCTTGTACGCCTCGTACATCTTCCGGTAGCTTTCCTTCGCCCCTGCCTCGTCGGCATCGAACGAGTAGGCGTCCTTCATGATGAACTCGCGCCCGCGCATCAGCCCGAAGCGCGGCCGGATCTCGTCACGGAATTT
Source organism: Nitrospirota bacterium (assembly GCA_005877855.1). Lineage (GTDB taxonomy): Bacteria > Nitrospirota > Nitrospiria > Nitrospirales > NS-4 > NS-12. The sequence goes on from VBOF01000303.1 coordinate 7,566, forward strand.
GGTCTGGATCTGGTAAAAGTTCGCCGGCAGTTGCCGGTATGAGCGGACCTCGCGCCGCACCAGGTCCGTGATGA
>VBOF01000304.1 GCA_005877855.1 Nitrospirota bacterium
AGAAGGCGTCAAACGCGGCGACGATCCCCAGCGACAGGAAGACCACGTCCGCGAATTCCCAGCGGTTCGCCCAGTAGAGATAGAGAAGCACCGTGCTCGGCACGGCAAACCAGACGCCACGCCACAGGCCGAGAAAGAAATGCCCGAGCCCGGCCAGCACCAGGCTCAAGGCTGCCGCAAAGATCGCTCGCCCCATTATGCGATCTTACCGACGGACTCGCGTTCGTCCGGTTCGCCCTCGAAGGGGCACGGCGCGCCGTGCCCCTGCATCCATTTTCTGCGCGCTGGCCTCTTGCAGCCGGGCCTCCGCCAGCGAGTCGGCGGCCTGGGCCGTGGTGAGGCCTTCCGCGCGTGCCTTGCTGAAGATCGCATGGAGCGTGTCGGGGATCTGCCTGAGCAGCCCTTCGGCCTTGGCCCGGTCGTAGCCTTTGCGGCCGCCCTGGAGGCCGACCAGGATGTTCATGATCCCGCCGGCATTGACGACGTAGTCCGGCGCGTAGAGAATGCCGCGCTCCTCGAGGCGCCTGGCGTCGGACGGGTTTTCCAACTGATTGTTGGCGCCGCCGGCGATCGCGCGACAGCGCAGCTTGGGGATCGTCTTGCGGTTGAGCACGCCGCCCAGAGCGCACGGCGAGAGGACGTCGCACTCTACCTGCAGGATTTCGTCGGGCTCGACCCGCCAGGCCTCAAACTCGCGCCGCGCCAGCATGGCCCGCTGGGGATCCGTATCGGAAAGGATGACCCGGGCGCCAGCGGTCGCCAGCAGCTCCCCCAACGGATAGCCGACCTTCCCGACTCCCTGGATGGCCACCGTGCGATTCCGCACGGACGGGTCTCCGTACATCTCCTTGAGACAGGTCTCGATGGCATAGAGCACGCCCTTCGCCGTCGGATAGGACGGATCGCCGCTGCCGCCTTTTTTCTCCGACGTGCCGGTCACGTGCTTGGTCTCCTTGCGGACGATCTCCATATCCGCAACGGTCATGCCCACGTCTTCGGCAGTGAGATACCGCCCGTTCAGGCCCTCGACCGCCCGCCCGAAGGCCCGCAGCAGGCCCTCGGTCTTCTTGCGCTGGGGATCACCGATGATCACGGCTTTCCCGCCGCCGAGCGGGAGCCCGGCCACCGCGGCCTTGTAAGTCATGGCCTGCGCAAGCCGCAGGACGTCCCGCAATGCCTCCTTCGACGAGGCGTAGGGCCACATGCGGACCCCGCCCAGGGCCGGACCGAGGACCGTGCTGTGGATCGCGATGATCGCACGCAGGCCCACAGAGTCGTCCCGGCAGTACACGACCCGCTCGTGCCCGTCGCACTCCATGTCTTTCAGGATAGCCATCGCACGTTATCCCAACGAGTCGGTGCGAGGGTTTATAGCACAATTCTGGAAGGGAGGACAGGGTCGCCGATGCATGATGCAACGGGCCTGGCCGGTTTGACAATGTCAGGGCTTCTCGGTAGACTCCGCCCATGACAAAGTCGACCGCGTCCGAGCTCGAACACCGTTCGGAGTCAGAGCTGCAGTCGCTGCTGATCCCTGACCTGCTGCCGCGGCACATCGCGATCATCATGGACGGGAACGGCCGCTGGGCCGCTCAGCGGGGGCTCCCCCGGATGGCGGGACATACCGAAGGGATCAAATCCGTCCGGGAGATGATCACGCTCTGCCGGGACCTTGGCATCAAGGCGCTGACGATCTACGCCTTCTCTCAGGAAAACTGGAAGCGGCCCGCGTCCGAAATCAACGCGCTGATGTCGCTGCTCGAGCACTACCTCCAGATGGAGATGGAAGCGCTCATCGAAAAGGGGGCCCGCTTCCGGGCCATCGGGCGCATCAACACCCTGCCCGATTCGGCGCTGGCGTGGGTGCGCAAGGTGGAGCGGGCGACCGCGCACCTCGACACGCTCAATCTGACCGTCGCGCTGAGCTACGGCGGACGCTCGGAGATCGTGGACGCCGTCCGCCGGCTCGCCGAGGACGTGAAGAAGGACGTGGTCAAGCCGGATCAGATCGACGAGGACCTCTTGGAAGGCTACCTGTCCACCCATGGGCTTCCAGACCCGGATCTCCTCATCCGAACGAGCGGCGAGACGCGCATCAGCAACTTCCTGCTCTGGCAACTCGCCTACACGGAGATGTACTTCACGCCCACGCTCTGGCCTGACTTCCGCCGGCGCGAGGCCCTGCTGGCCCTGCTCGACTACCAGCGGCGCGAACGGCGCTTCGGCCAGACCCGCGATCAACTCGACCACCCGGACGACCAGGTCGGTCAAGGGACCGCTTAGTGGATCCGCGGCGGGTCTACTCGGCCCTCGTCTTTTTTCCGCTGTTCTACCTGCTGGTGCGTTACCTGCCGCCGGTCGCCTTCTCGATCTTCGTCGCCACCAGCATCCTCCTAGCCCAGTACGAGTACTACCGCTTGCACTCCCCGGACCGATTCTCCCCGCCCATGGGTCTTGGCCTTCTCTCAGGGCTCCTGATCACCACCGGGTTCGCAGTCCCCGGCCTCCTCCCCGAGCCGGCGACCATCACCTTCATCACTATGGCGATCCTCCTGAGCCACGTGCTGTCGGGCCGCGACCTCAAGAGCGGACTTTACGACACCGCCGTCGTCTTGTTCGGGGTCTTCTATGTGGCGTGGCTGCTCGGCCATCTGATCCGGATTGACCGGCTCGCCAACGGGCCGTTTCTGATTTTCTTCCTGTTCCTGGTGACATGGGCCAACGATACGGCCGCCTATTATGTAGGAACTCTGCTGGGACGCCATCCCATGGCGCCGCTCATCAGCCCGAAGAAGACCTGGGAGGGAGCCGTCGGCGGGTTACTCGGGTCCGTCGCGGCCGCGTTCGCCTGCCGCGCCTGGTTCCTAGACTCGCTAGGCCTGAGTGAGACCGTTTGGTTGGGCCTCATGATCGGCCTCGCAGCGCCGCTCGGCGATCTCTGCGAGTCCGCCTTGAAGCGCAGCGCCGGCGTCAAGGATTCCGGCGGGCTCATCCCCGGCCACGGCGGCATGCTGGACCGGGTGGACAGCTTGATCTTCACAACCCCGGTATTCTACTATGGCCTCCTTGCGTTACGAACTTCCTGAGGCGCCACACGCATGAAGCGGATCGTCATCCTGGGTTCCACCGGGTCCATCGGGACCAATACCCTGGACATCATCAGCAAATTCCCTGAGAAGTTCCGAGCGGTCGGCCTCACGGCCAGCAATAACGTGGACAAGCTCGAAGAGCAGGTCCGGACGTTTTCCCCGGCTGTCGTCGCCATGGCCGA
>VBOF01000305.1 GCA_005877855.1 Nitrospirota bacterium
GTGCTGATCGCAGGTGCCTTGGCCTTGTATATCGCGTACAAATTCATCCACCGGCAACTCGTGTTGCGGAAATTGCGGATTGCGCGGATCACCGCGGACCAGCTCAAGCAGATGATGGACAACGGCCAGGAGATGATGATCGTGGATCTCCGCCAGCCTCTCGATGTTCAGGCCGATCCCTACACGATTCCCGGCGCGCTGCGGATGGCGATGGAAGAGCTGGAGCAGCGGCATCATGAAATCCCTCGTGATCGGGACGTGATCCTATACTGCGCCTGTCCCAATGAAGCGACCGCCGCCCGGATGGCGCTTCTGCTGAAAAAGAACGGCATCACGCGAGTCCGGCCTCTGGCCGGCGGGGTCGAGGCCTGGCGTCAGCGCAATTATCCATTGGAAGAGTTAGGAGTAGGGGTGGCATGATGGTAAAGAACCCAGCAGGAGCACGGACCATGAATCCAACGCGACAACAACCACAATATCTGGATCTGCTCCTGCTCACGTATCGTGACGCTTTCGCGGCGGGCTCCGATCAGTCGGGACGGCGGTCCTGGTGGTACATCGTCGGCCTCATGCTGCTGGTGGCGTTCTTCTTCAGCCTAGTCATGCTTGTGACAAGTCCTCAGGCCATGGCTGTCGATTTGGGGCAGCTTGAAGACTTGACAGGTGGCGTGGTGCCGGTCGTGATGTTCGAGGGGCATGATACGTTCACCAACGAATACGTTTATTCCGTGAAAGTCATAAACCAAACCGGAGACCCTCTTGTGGCAGGCACCCTGTTCCTCGTGCTTTCAGAGGTGCTCGATCTATCCGGAAAAGACGTCCTGGGGAGTCTAGAGGTCCCCAATCAAGAGGGGACTATTGGTGGGAAACCGTACTTCGTGATCCCCGCTGGTGGATTGTCCGAGCTCCCGTCTTACCAAGAAGGCCAGCCGATCAACGTCCGCCTCCGCTCCCCTGATTACGTGATTTTTTACCCGCCCTCGTTTCGCGTCATAGGAGTTAGACGCCGGGCCACGCAAAGTTTGGAGACACTCATCCGGCAGTTGACGGACAAAGGCGTGCTCTCTGAAGCAGAAGCCCAGGAGGCGCTCCGGCCCTTGCAGCGATTGTCTGAATGACCGGAGCATAAGGAGGTTGCCATGAAGTCGTTGTCTCGAAAGATCGAAGCGATCATTGAGCCGGAACCTGTCGTCGAAGGCGCCGGGGTCAGGCTCAACCGAAGCATTGGGACGCGCAGTCTGGACTACCTTGATCCGTTCCTGCTGCTCGACCACTTTGCGTCCAGCAACCCGCGTGATTATCAGGCTGGATTCCCCCTGCATCCCCACCGAGGGATCGAAACGGTGACCTACGTCCTGCGGGGCGAGGTGCATCACAAGGATACCCTCGGCAACTCCGGGAGCATCGGGGCCGGGGACGTGCAGTGGATGACAGCCGGGCGCGGCATTATGCATGAGGAGATGCCGCAGGTGCGCCCGGAAGGGATCGCGGGATTCCAGCTCTGGGTCAATCTGCCGGCCAAGCTCAAGATGACCAAGCCGCGCTATCAGGATATCCGGTCAGGCGAGATCCCTGAAATCAAAAAGGAAGGCGCGGTAAGGATCCGGGTGATTACCGGAACGGTTGATGGGGTCAGTGGTCCGGTGACCGGTATTGCCGCCAATCCTACCTACATGGATGTGTTCGTTCCCGCTCATACGACTTTGATCCAGCCGATCCACCGGGGGCACACGGCGTTTGCCTATGTGTTCGAGGGCGAGGCGAAATTTGCCGGCGATGAGAAAGAAGACGGGACCATGATTTCGCATCCCAGGCTCGTCGTGTTGGGCGACGGCGATTATGTGCAGGTAATCACGGGCAAAACCGCGGTTCGCTTTTTGCTGGTTTCCGGAAAGCCGCTGCACGAGCCCATTGCGCGGTACGGTCCATTCGTGATGAACACGCAAGAGGAGATCGAGCAGACGCTGCAAGAGCTCCGACAGGGAACCTTCGTTACCACGTGAGTAAAGGAAAAGGGTGAGGAATGGAACAATTTGAAGGAGGAACGCCATGAAGAGCCATGCTGTAAAAGATCAGAGCATTCTCGACCGCGTGCGACCGCTTGTGGATCAGGACTCGAGAGAGATCCAACCGTACGGAAGGATCGCGAAGCTGCCGATCGCGTTGGCGGAGAGCGTCTGCGAGGCGAGCGTGGACAATCTCAACCAACTCCTCGCCGACACGATCACGCTGCGCGACATGTATAAGAAGCACCACTGGCAAGTCGCGGGCCCGACTTTCTATCAACTGCATCTGCTTTACGACAAGCACTACAAGGAACAGAGCGAACTCGTGGATTCGCTCGCCGAGCGTATTCAGATGCTGGGTGGGGTCAGCATAGCGATGGCGCACGATGTGGCAGAGACGACCCTGATTCCTCGGCTCCCGCGTGGCCGGCAGGAGGTGCCTGTGCAGCTGTCTCGGCTACTCCATGCGCACGAGGTCATTCTGCTTGAGTCCCGAACGATGGCCAAGCAAGCCGCCGAAGCGGGTGATGAGGGGACGAATGACTTGCTGGTGAGCGATGTGATCCGCACCAATGAGATGCAGGTCTGGTTTCTCTCGGAGCATTTGGTTGAGGAGCCTCTTGTTCGCGCCAGCTGACGAGTGGGGTGGGGATCCCAGAAGAAGCAGCTCAGCCGTTGCACCAGCCGTAAGGTCGCGTAACAAGGAGGCACGGATACGAGCATGAAAATGCTGTTGATCGTGGCTCATGGACATCCTATCCCATTTAGGATGTTTGCCCTGCCATGTGAACAGA
>VBOF01000306.1 GCA_005877855.1 Nitrospirota bacterium
GGGAGATACGTCAGGTTGCAGATCCCGCCGATGTTGATGACGGCTCGCGCACGCGAGGGATGGCGAAAGAGCAGGAAATGGAGGTAAGGGGTCAGCGGCGCCCCTTCCCCACCGGCAGCCATGTCCCGGCTTCGAAAGTCAGCCACCGTGGTGATGCCGGTCCGCTCGGCAATGACGGCCGGCGCGCCCAGTTGCAGGGTGGACCGGACCGACCCGATGACCGGTTCGCGCCGCGGCTTCGGCAGGTGATGGAGCGTCTGCCCATGCGAGCCGATCAACGCCACTCGTCGAGGCGATACACCAGCCGCCTTAAGGACCTTCAAAGCGGCCCGGGCGAACCACTCCCCCAGGGCGGCGTTCAAGTGACACACCTCCTCCACCGTGCCACTGGTCATAGCCTGCACGAGCCGCTCGCGAAAGACGGTCGGGTACGGAAGCGTGCGGAACGCCTTGAGCTTGATTTTCAGACCGTGGCCGGTCCCGTGGATGTCCGCCAGCGCCGCATCCACGCCGTCGGCAGAGGTTCCCGACATCAAGCCGATGACATACATGGGACAGGAACCTAACCGACCTTTCGGAACGAATCAAGGGAATTGCGTGCCGGCGGTCCCACCTTGCGTTTTACCCTCGGGGTTGGACTATAATCTGCGGGTTTCTCAAGGCGCAGCCCTCCGTTCGGAGCAGGAAAGGACGACATTCTATGGAACTCGGATTCATCGGCCTCGGGAAGATGGGCATGAACATGGTCACACGCCTCCAGCAAGGCAAACACCGCGTGGTCGCCTACGACCGGGCGATGGAGCTCATCAGACAGGCGGAAAAAGTGGGCTGCGTCGGGGCCGCCTCACTCGAGGACATGATCGCCAAGCTGAAAGCGCCCCGCGCCGTGTGGATCATGGTGCCCTCCGGTCCTCCGACCGAAGAGACCGTCAACAAAGCGGCCTCCCTGCTCTCCGCCGGCGACATCATCATCGACGGCGGCAACACCAACTTCCACGACGACGTGCGGCGCGCCGCCGAGCTCAAGAAAAAGGGTGTCCATTATGTGGACGCCGGCACGAGCGGCGGCATCTGGGGGCTTAAGCTCGGGTACTGTCTGATGGTGGGCGGCGAGAAAGAGATCGTGGACAAGCTCGCGCCGATCTTCAAGACCCTCGCGCCCGAGGACGGCTGGGGTTACATGGGCAGCAACGGCGCGGGCCATTACGTTAAGATGGTCCACAACGGCATCGAGTACAGCATGATGCAAGGCTATGCCGAGGGCTTCGAGCTGATGTCCAAGAGCGAGTACCATCTGGACCTTGCCAGGATCGCCGATCTCTGGATGCACGGGAGCGTGGTACGCTCCTGGCTGCTGGAGTTGACCGCGGGGTTCCTGAAGGAGAATCCGAAGCTGGAATGCCTGAAGGGCTATGTTCAGGACTCGGGCGAGGGCCGATGGACGGTCCTCGAGGCGATCGACAAGGCCGTGCCGCTGCCCACGCTGACGGCCGCTCTCTTCACCCGGTTCCGGTCACGGCAGGAAGAGTCATTCGCCGAGAAGATGCTGGCCGCCATGCGCAACGCCTTCGGCGGCCATGCCGTGAAAAAGGGTACCTAGTTTCAAGGGAAAGGCCATCGCCATGTCAGAACCGACCCATCCACTCGTCCCACAGCCCTGCACGCTGGTCATCTTCGGCGGTTCCGGAGATCTCGCGAGGCGCAAGCTGATCCCGGCAGTCTATAACCTATTGTTGGACGGCATCCTGCCGCCTAACTACGCGATCCTGGGCAACGGACGCACACCACTCAGCGACGCCGACTTCCGGCAGACGGCCCGCGAGGCGATCGCCAAATATTCCCGACAGAAGATCAGCGAAAAGGTCTGGCCGGATTTCGAGCGGCGGCTGTTCTTCGTCGCCGGTTCGCTCCAGGATCCCAAAGCCTACAAGGCCCTCCGCCAACGCTTGGAGCAGATCGAGACCGATCTGAAGCTTCCGGGCAACCGGATTTTCTACCTTGCCATCCCGCCCACCTCGATCGCCGACGCGGTGGAGGGACTGCGCAGCGCCGGTTTGGTGCAACCACCGAGCAGCGAGGGACCTTTCTCACGGGTCATCGTGGAGAAGCCGATCGGACGCGACCTGGATTCTGCCAGAAAGATCAACGAGGCCGTATCGCGGGTCTTCGATGAATCCCAGATCTTCCGCATCGACCATTACCTCGGCAAAGAGACCGTACAAAATCTATTAGTCCTGCGCTTCGCCAACAGCATCTTCGAACCGATCTGGAACTACAAGTTCATCGATCACGTGCAGATCACGGTCGCCGAGGCGGAAGGCGTGGGAACCAGGGCGACCTATTATGAAGAGGCCGGGGCCTTGCGGGACATGGTGCAGAACCACATCCTCCAGCTCCTGTGCCTGGTCGCCATGGAGCCTCCGCACTCGCTCGATGCGGATGTCGTCCGCAATGCCCGCATGGAAGTCCTACGGTGTCTGCGGCTGATCACAGGTAAGGACGTCGAGAAATACACCGTGCGGGCGCAATACGGACCCGGTAAGGTGAAAGGCGCGGATGTACCCGGCTATCGCCGAGAGCCCGGCGTCAAGCCCGACTCAACGATCGAGACTTACGTAGCGATCAAGCTATTCGTCGAGAACTGGCGGTGGTCCGGCGTGCCGTGGTACCTCAGAACCGGCAAGGGACTGGCCAAGCGGGCCAGCGAGATCGCGGTCTTCTTCAAGCCGATTCCCCAGATCCTGTTCAACGCGAACCCGGAAGCCCCGCTCGATCCGAATATTCTGGTCATGAAAATTCAGCCCGAGGAGGGGCTCACGCTGCGCATCATTTGCAAAGTCCCCGGCACGAAAGCCAAGACCAATCCCGTCGAACTGCATTTCCTGTATGGAGAGGCCTTCGCCGTTCCATCACCCGAAGCCTATGAGCGGCTGCTCCTGGACGTGATGGCCGGCGACGCGTCGCTGTTCATGCGGCGTGACGCGGTGGAAGCGTCCTGGGCCTGGATCACGGGCATCCTCGAAGGCTGGGACACCTTCGGGACCAAATGGCTGCCGGAGTATCCGGTAGGAAGCTGGGGGCCGGTCGAAGCCAACCGGCTCATTGAAAGCGACGGGCGGGCTTGGAGAACGCTCTGATGGAGCTCGCGGCTCAGGAGTTGGCAGAACCGATGCCCCATGCGCTACGAACCCTGGCAATAGACGTCGGCGGAACGGGAATCAAGGCCGTGATACTGAGCGAAACCGGCAAGCCCCTCACGCAACGGAGCCGGGTGAAGACCCCCAGGCCAGCCACACCGGCGA
>VBOF01000307.1 GCA_005877855.1 Nitrospirota bacterium
CATGAAAGAGGCTGGTTTGCCCTTCCCTCACACCTGGAGTTTTCCTTCATTAGAAAACGTGCTCGGACAACATGGCGTACTTTCCACGCTGCGATTTCCGCTCATGATCAAAAGCCGCTATAGTCACCGCGGAGATGTCGTTGACAAGGTGCACAACGTTGAACAGTTACGAGCACTAGCAGGACAGTGGAGCCACGAGCCATTCATTCTCCAGGAGTTTGCTCACGGGGATGGCTGGGATATCAAATTATGGGTGATCGATCAACAATCATTCGCTGCGCGTCGTCGCACACCATTGGACGCAAACGTACCTACAGAAGACTTTCCCATTCCCCGAGAGAAGCTTCCGAGCGCTTGGCGATCCATTGCGTTGGAGATAGGCCGAGTCTTTAATTTACGTCTTTATGGCGTCGATCTCATCATGGCCCAGCAAGGCCCCCTGATCGTTGACGTCAACTCATTTCCTGGTTTTCGAGTTGTCGCTGGTGCCGAGGGCGCACTGATTTCCCTGATAGAGCGCCTGGTTGAGGAGAGGCAGGTGGCAGTATGAAGTCCGATAATTTATATGTAGCTCCTAAGGTTCATCCCGGACGTTGAGGTATGGTGTGGGCACCCTATCTTGTGCGGCCCTCTCCATTCGGGAGCTTCCGTCCATCATGGTGCAGCTCTTCGAACGGGCCCCCGCGCCATTGCTCCCAGGAGTTCAGGGGCCGCTCGATCTCTGTGTCCGCTACCTACGCCGTAAACCGGGACGGGGACTGACGGTCCTCTATAAAGCAAGAGCGCTGAACGTCTCGCGCGGATCCGGTCGCAGCTCTCCCGACCGATGGGTCAGTCTGACGCTCGGCGAGGCGGCGCTCGCAGGGACGCAGATTCGCTTCACTGCCTCGCAGGCCCAGCAGGCAGCGCTAGAGGTTCAGCCGCCGGGCATTCTCATGGTTCTGGACCTGGGCCTCTCGGTGCAGGTCTTCCCCGCCGATCGCGGTCTGCTGGCCCTCGCCGCGACCTGTACCACAACGCGAGGCGGTCCTCTCTTCTCAGCACTGGAGGCAGCGGCGCGGCTCCAGCTTGGCGACCCGGCCTGGTCTCTCGTCTCGGCGAAAGCTGAGCCCGTACGTTATAAACCTTCCAGCCGCTGCGTTCTCCGTTACACTCTCCTGCTTGAGGGAGCCGTGACAGAAGGAACGCTGCAGCGCCGCCTGGCGCTCTTCGGGAAAGTGTACAGCGGTCCTGAACAGGCACGCACGGTCCAGGCACAGATGCAGCATCTCTACACAGAGCAGGCGGAGAAAGGTCAGCCGATCCTTCCACGCCCGGTCGGTGTTGTGGAGAATCTCGGACTTACACTCCACGAGGCTGTAGAGTCGCCGGAGGGGACAGAACCGGAGACGCTGCGCACAGGTTTACACGTTTTGCAGCCTCTCTTCGAGCGGGGAGGAGGCGGCGAGATCCTCGACGTGGTCATTCCCGGTGAAGAGCTACGGATGACAGCGGATGCCCTGGCGCGTCTGCACACCAGCGCAGTCCGACCTGGGGGACCGCCACGTACGGGAGCCAAAGAGGCGAAGCGCGCGCGCGAGCGGGCCGCGCTGATCGCCGCCCATAACCCGGCCCAGGCGGACGTGGCAGAGCGGCTCGCGGAGCAACTAGCAACACGCCTGGAGGTGCTACAGCCCGACGCGTATCGCCCGGCGCACGGTGGGTTCAAGGCCAGCCAGTTGCTTTTCCAGAGTCAGCGGGTTTTTGTCATAGATTTTGATGGCTTCTGCCTCGCCGATCCCGCACTCGACGTCGGCTACTTCCTGGCTTACCTGCGCCCCAGTGGTCTCTGGTACCACTGTCCTGGTATGCGCCGGTGGTTCGAGGGCGCAGCGGCCAGCTTTGTCATTGCCTATCGCCTGGCGCTGCGCGAGCGGGGCATCGACGAACCCACGACTGATGGCATCCTACAACGCACGTGCCTCTACGAAGCCGCCTTTTTGTTCAAGATCGCGACCCGGCGCGTCAACCGCATGAACAGCCCGCGCCCTGGAGAACTCTCAGCCATGCTCGCCGAAATCGCGTCATGCCTATCCGATGCACAGAGGCGAACGAAGGACGCGAAGAATCTCGCCTGGGTCTAGATGCCGCCAGAACACGATTCCAAGAGCTAGCCCTCAAGTATTCTCTTAACGCGGCTGTCATGGGTTTTCCCTGCCGTGATTCCGGTATTTACGGGGTTGCGAAGCCCTACTCTCTGGCTTAAGTAGGCAGGCTTCTTGAAAGGACCGAGCAAGTGGCCTCAACCACTGTCCTCATCGCTGATCACGAGCAAGCCCGCCGCGTCAGGTGCCGGCGACTTCTTCAGCGCGATCCAACAATCAGGGTGGTGGGAGAGGCGCGAAACGTGCCGGAGGCTCTGGTGGGGATGGCCGAATGGAAGCCGCGCGTTCTTCTTTTGGACCTCACTTTGGTCCAGGCCAATGCGAGGGGCCTGGTCGCACGCCTGCTCCGGAGAAGTCCGAGGACCAGAATCATCCTGCTCACTCACCACGCCGCCGAGACCCAGATCCTCGATGCGCTCTCGCAGGGTGCCATCGGCTATCTACCCAAGACAGCCCTCCCACCCTACCTGTCAAAAGCCGTGCCCGCGGTAGACGCCGGCGAGGCCTGGGTGCCGCGGACCATGGTGGCAAGTCTGCTGGCCCGTCTGGGGCGGCGTGCTGTCCAAGCGTAGAGCCTGGGCTGGCCTAAACCGCAGTCTTAGAAACCCTCCCGCGAGTTGAGCAGCCAGCGTCCGGGGCATCCGGAGTGCTCCCTAAGCGCGAATCGTCCGGTTTCCAGGCAAATGGTGTCCCATGAGTACTCCACACTTAGTTTTCATGTTCTTAAGTGCCAACTCATCAAGTTTATCAATTAAGTACCATATCAGTGATTTACCATTCCTTGATTCGGGTATTGACAGGATGGCGAAGCCTGCCTGTGTCCCCTAGGTTCACTTGCTCATCACATGTTTATTACGTACTCATCGCGGGCCAAGGCAGGGCGGCTCTCGGATCTCATGATTTCGC
>VBOF01000308.1 GCA_005877855.1 Nitrospirota bacterium
GCGCGCGCCGCTGCGTGGCCATGCGCGCCATGACCCAGATCAGGAAGGTGTCCGAGAAGAAGTAGTCGTACATCTCGATGTTGACGTCCTTCTGCACGACCTCGTGGCCGTGCTGACGCAACACCGCCGTCAGGCTGGGCAACGCCAGGTAGGGCGCCGTCGGCACCCACTCCGGCGGAAACAGGAGCATCGCCTTCAGCTTCCGGCCACTCGTGCTCTTCGAAGAACTCGGCTTCTCGACCTGGATGATGTCGCTTGCCATGGTTTCGCTAGGTGCCAACGCCGCTGAGGCTTCCTGCGCCCACCTCCGGCGGTCTGAACTGGAGGGCTGGCAGCTTGTTCGTCCCGAAACGGGCCACGTAGAGGAAGACATACTCACGGATGAAGATCTTTAAATCCCACCCCGGATAGTGGTTGCGCTCGAACTCCTCGAAGACCCGCTCCGCCTCCTCGACGCTGAGCCCTTCTTTCACCGTGAAGTAGTAGTCGAGCGCCAGATCCCACTCCGGATTGATGTAGGGCGTGACGCCGAACCGCTCGGGGTCCTTCGCGACGGGCGTGTGCCTACTGAGATCGAACGTCCCGAATCCGATCGAGTGGACGAGGTCCTTGTTCTCCTCAAGGAACCGCATGGACTCGTACGCCTCCTGGCGAGTCTCGCCGGGGAACCCGAAGAAGCCCATGACGTGGTTCCAGATACCGACGTCCGCGGCCCGCTTGAGACTGTTCTTGATAACCTCCTTCGTGGTCGCCTTGTCCATGAGCTTGAGCACGCGCTCGCTCCCGGACTCGTAGCCGTAATGGAGGAACTTACACCCAGAGGCCCGCGCGTCGTTCCAGACCGCCTCGTCCGAGAGGCTCTTCTCGAACCGCATGTGGGTCGTCCACACGATGTCCATGTTGGTCTCGACAAGCCGGCGTGTCAGCTTGCGGAACAGGGCCGGCGGGTAGGACTCGTCGGTGAAGTGAAAATACTGGGTCTGGTACATGGTTTTGAGATGGCGGATCTCCTCGATGATCTCCTCGATCTTCTTGGTCCGGTAGCCGGCCGTATAGCCCTCGCCGTGGTCGCAGAATTCGCAGCGGCCCCAGTAGCAGCCGCGGGTCGCTAGATAGGGCAGGATCCTGTCGGGGACGAAATACTTCTCCAGCAGGAGCCCGTCGAAATCGGGAGGCGGCAGCGAGGACATGTCCTCAGCGTAGCTCAAGGAGGAGGTATGGATCCCCGATGCGTCGCGATACAGGAGGTTCGGAATCCCGGCAAGCTCGCGCCCGGCCCCGACCGCCTCGACGAGCTGGAGAAAGGCGGTCTCCCCTTCGTAGATCACGGCGCTGTCGAACAGGGCGAAGAGCTTCGGCGTCTCCGGCAGCACGTCGCGCAGGCGGGTCACGGTGTTGCCGCCGATGGTCACGTGGATGTTCGGAAACTGCTCCTTGATGAGCTTGCAGAAAGTCATCGTCGAGAAGATCTGCTGCTGCAGCACGATCGAGATCCCGACCACGTCCGGCCGCTCGGCCTCGATCGCCGGCTTGAGGATGCGCTCGAAGACATCTCGGTACACGTTGACCTGGGTGTCTTCGATCGCGTCCAGCACTTCGGAGGATACGAAGACCTTGTAGGAGAGGTCGGTCTCCATGGGCGGCATGCAGATCCGGGCCGGCGCGTACGCCAGCGAGATCGTGTCTGTCACCTCCCGGAAGGTGTTGATCGCCCACTCGAGCTTGTCCGCCTCGTAGAACTCCGGGGTCCGGACGATGCGCTTCGCCCGCTCCGCTTTTTCCGTCAGCTCAGCTAGGCGCGCGCGCGTCAGCCCGACCAGGGCAAGCTGCAAGTCCCGCTCGGCATCGGTCAGGCTCCGCAGCCGCGACAGCTTCCGCAGCCGGTCGAGCTGCTGGGGCACCCGCTTGAGGACGAGGCGGCAGAGGAAGTCTTCGCTGAAGTACCAGTCATACATCTCCAGATTCACGTCCTTCTGGACGACGTCGTGGCCGGCGGCGCGAAGCACGCACGTCAGGCTGGGGAGGCTCAGATAGGGTTCGGAGGGGTACCAGTCCGGGGGGAAGACCAGCATGACCTTCGTCTTCCGCCCGCTGGCGGGCCCCGCCTGGCGGGGCTTCAACTGGATGAGTTCACCTTTCCCGTACTCGACTTTCATAGGGTAAATAGCGATTTTAGGCCCATCGTGAGATGGCGGTCAAGGGCTATTCCGGCGGCTTGACAATCAATCCAGGGGTAGCCACAATCCGTTATCCTCCTGGAT
>VBOF01000309.1 GCA_005877855.1 Nitrospirota bacterium
GGCCGTCGCGGTGCTGCACCGGTCCAAATACGCCGACCAGGCCCTGCTGCGCGAGCTGCGACAGGAGACCCAGAAGACCGAGGCCGAGCTGGCCATCTACAACGAAGCCTACCGCGCGCAGAAGCCCGCGCCGGCTGACAAGCACCAGATCATCGTGGAGACGGACCTGCCGGACTACTTCCTCACCACCGCGCAGAAGCGCGCCGCCGCCTTCTACCAGCGGAAATTCAAGCTCTCGACCGAGGCCCACACGGCCCAGCAATTCAAGAACCCCGGCACCGAGCGCAAGTTCGAGCCCGACAATCTAGTCGTCCACAAGGAATTTCCCGGCGCCTGCGCGCCGTTCATGAACGCGCGGATGAACGCGTTCCACCTCATGCTCCCCTTCGACCTGAAGATCAGCCGCAAACCGGATGACCCGCTGGCCGCCGGCGTGCGGATCTGGTACGCGAAGATGGGGTACTCGT
>VBOF01000310.1 GCA_005877855.1 Nitrospirota bacterium
TTTCGACGGTGAAGCCAGGGTATATCAACACTCGTATGCTTCAGGGAAGGGTAGACCTTCCTTGGGTGATTGAGCCATACCAGGCGGCACGCATGATCGTGCGAAAGTTGGATGCTGGCGCAGAGGTATTTTATGTCCCTGCGCGGTGGTCGGTGGTCGGAGCTGCAGTGCGTTGGATTCCGTCATTTTTGTTCAAGCGATTCGGACCACCGTGATACCAAGCTCAGCAGTATGTAAGTCGCGGAAAGAAGCCCTTTACGGTTGGGGCATGTATAACTTCTGTGTTGCTGAGGTGTATCGCCCAGATACCGTGGAACAGCTATGCGGGGCCATCGATGAGTGCAAGCGGAGAGGGTTAAGCGTCTGGTTTCGTGGTTCGGGGTGTTCTTATGGGGATGTTGCTCTAAATCAGGGAGGAGCTGTGATCGATGTTTCGCAATTCAACAAAATCATTTCTGTAGACAAAGTTGGCGGCGTTGCTCATGTGGAATGCGGTGTCACCATCGAGCAGTTATGGAAGATGGTGGTCCCATTGGGGTATTGGCTACCGGTCGTGCCGGGGACCATGTATCCCACGCTGGGTGGCTGTGTAGCCATGAATATCCATGGCAAGAATAACTGGAGGGTGGGGCCGATTGGAGAGCACATTGAGGAGCTGCGGCTGCTGACTCCGAGCGGGGAGTTTGTGACCTGCTCACGAAGCGCGAACACGGACCTTTTCTTGAAGACAGTCGGCGGTGCTGGGCTCTTGGGCTGCATCGTCGACCTGAAGATGCGATTGAAGAAGATCCATTCCGGATTCCTTGAGATGCGGTCGTTGTCGTGCGGAAACCTCAAGGAGTGTCTTGAGACAATCGATTCGCTCAAGGAAAGCCATCATTATGTCGTGGGATGGTTGGACTGTTACGCGCGAGGAGACCGGCTGGGCCGTGGGATCGTGCACACCGCAAACTATCTGGAGGAAGGACACCCCCTTGCTGGCAGGGGACTTAGAATCGAGGATCAGGAGTTACCACGCTGGATCTTCGGTATCGTTCCACGAAAGCTTATACCAAAGCTGGTCAGACCCTTTGCCTCTAACCTCGGAATGTGCCTTATCAACCGTGCAAAGTTCTTCATTGACAGTTATGTGGTCGGGAAGTCCTACTACCAGTCGCACACAGGATTCAACTTTCTGTTGGACTCCGTCCCGAATTGGAAGACCGTGTTCTTGCCCGGTGGGCTGCTTCAGTATCAGTTATTCATACCGAAGAAACATGCTGAAGAGGCGTTCACACGTGCCATCGAGTTGCAACGTGAGTTAGAAGTGTTCTCCTATCTGGGGGTGCTTAAGCGCCATCGTGAGGATGGTTTTGCTAGAAGTTACTCTCTAAACGGCTTTTCGCTGGCCCTGGATTTCGCGGTTAACAAAAGGACTGCGACTCGCTTAGGTACGCTTTGCCGCCGCTTCGACGAGTTGATAGAGAGCTATAAGGGAAAGGTTTACCTCGCGAAGGATTCTTTTGGTCGGATTCAGGTGTTACGGGCTCGGTTGGCTCAGGCGGCTACGCCAGCCAAGACGTAAGGGGGCACCGGTGGACTTCTCCCCAATCTGGTCATGAACAGAACCCCCAAAGTTAGTATCTGCATCCCAACTTATCAGCAGGCTCCTTATATTCGGCAGGCTGTGGAGAGCGCTCTTAGCCAGGAGTTTGATGACTTCGAGGTTGTGATTTCGGATGATCAGTCAACCGATGACGTGCGAAGTTACTTGCTGTCTCTCAACGACGGCCGCCTGCGCATAGTCAGACCCCGACATCACCTGTCGATGGCTGAGAACTGGGCGTTTTGCGTCAGCCAGAGTCATGGCACCTATGTCAATGTCCTCTCGAACGATGATGTACTCTACCCGAGCTATGCCAAGAAGCTCTCGTCAATTCTGGACGGTCATCCTGAAGTTGCGTTCGCCTACTGTGGTGCGGAGTTAATCAGCGAGGCCGGTAGGTCGGTAGGCGTTGAGCGCCATGTCGGCGGTAGCTTTGTCCGCAGAGGGAGCGACGAGATTGGGCGATTTATTCGAGGGGCAGGGTGTGTCTTCGCAACCGTGATGATTCGGCGCGACTGCTACGAGAAGGTGGGGGGGTTCGGAAGTTGGGGCATTGTCGGTGATTGGGACTTGGAGCTCCGCCTGCTCAGAACCGGAGGGGTGGCCTACCTGGACGAAGTGCTCGTCAAGTACAGGCTCTGGTCTACACGCGAACGCGAAAGTCGGATCACCCTGCAACTTCAGGAGATCGTGCGTCTCTACGAGACTACGGTTAGTGATCTGGTGAAGTCCTGCCCCAGAGGCATGAGCAGAGCAGTTCTTGCGGCAAAACGGCACTGGGCGCGTAGTGGTGCAGTCGGAATAGGACGGCTCACCGGGACGCCGAAATTTGAGGAAGCGGCACGTTTGGTCCTGATGCTAGATAGTTCACTATCGGTACGGTTCTTGCTCAGGCTTCATCGCCACGGGCTCTCGTGGGTGGCGGCGTGGGTCATGAAAACAAAGTTATGGCTGCGACAACGGGTGAAAGCGTTGCTGTACGCGTCCAGAGTGGATTGAATGCAGTCTCTGTTATCACGGGTGGGCAAGGGCGCTGCGGCGATCCTCTGCGGACAGGCAATCATAGCCGTTGGCAACTTAGCGCTGGTGCCACTGTACTTGGAGCGGTGGGCGCCTACAGTGTATGGCGAATGGGTCGCTCTTACGGCGCTGAGTGGCTACCTGGCGACGCTGGATTTCGGCATAAACATGGCTGTGACCAACCGCCTGACGCAGGCATACGCGCGCCGCGATTTAGAGGATTACGCGAGCTGTCAGCATTCCGCGCTGGCCTATTATCTGGCATTGGCCTCTGGGGGAAGTTTTGTCTTGGG
>VBOF01000311.1 GCA_005877855.1 Nitrospirota bacterium
CGGGTATCTTGCTGGGTATCATCCTGCAGGATGTCAAATCCGGCGGTCCATTCCCAGTCGCCTTTCATGTTCTTCAACTGGAGCCTGCCGGCCGCCGCCTGCTCGCAGGCCCGCTTCCATTCATAGAGCATGCAGAGCCGCTTGCCGGAGATCGCGCAGGACAACTCGGCCTTACGAAAGTCGCCGCTGAACGACCGGTCCACCTCGATGCAGAAGCCGCCTCCCTCCGACGCTACTCCGACCATACCCGGCGGACAGGACGCCGGGGCCCTCGTCGAGATAGCCCCTGACCCTTCGTCGGCGCCGTAGCCCATGCCCGGATGCGTGATGACGTCCTTGACCGGCGGACTGCCTCCGCCCCCGATCTGCACGTCCGTGACCGTGAACTTGGCCGTCGCCGAGCCAACGGGCGTCGTGACTTCGATGGTTACCTCTCCCAGCGGCTGGCTCAACGGCACCGTAACAGGCACGTCCAGTCGCTTGGGCTTGCCCGCATACGCGCCGACCTCGATCGCGGGCGCACTGAGCTTCACCTTCGCCCCAACCAGGTTCCTGCCCTCCAGCTTCAGGACGGTATAGGTACCCGCTGCGACCGTGTTGGGCGTGACCTCGGTGATCTGAGGCTGCATCTGCTCGCGGGTCCCACGGGTCACCGACAGGGTGATGTCGGTGCCGGGGCCGTTCTCGAACATCGAGACGATGCCGTTCTCGTCGATCGTGTAGAGTACCTCGCCGGCTTCATCCTTAAAGACTTGTTTCTCGGCAGCGATCGCCTCAGTCGGCACGCTGATCAGGCGGGCGCAAACAAAGAGCAGGAAAACCAACAAATTTAATCTGATGCACATGAACCACCTCGCCTTACTTACAGCACCGGCCCGGGTAGGGACCCGACCGCCAGGAGGGGTAGAGGTACTGGGTCTGGCAGTCGTTCTTGCCCAGGAGGACCGACTTCAGCTCGTCAGACAGATCACGATCCCCGGTCTGCACCTGCACATCATATTTCGCGTAGGAGCCCGTCCACTCCCACTCGCCGGTTATATTCTTCAAGCCAAGGCCGTTGGACTTCGCCTGCTCGCACGCGTGCTGCCATTCAATAGCCTGGCACAGCCGCTTTCCGGCCATGGCACAGGCCTTCTCAGCCTTTCGAACATCCCCACTGTAGCTCCGGTCAACGTCGATGCAGAACCCCCCGGTTTCCGCCGCCACACCGACCATCCCCTCCGGACAGGAGGTCGGAGCGGTCGTGGAGATGGTCTGCTGTTTCCCTATCCCGTCCCGGCGGACTGGCGAGCTGCTGCCGATCTTCAACTCGGTCACCTTGAAGGTTCCCCGCGTCTTGCCGATGGGGGTGGACAACTCGAGCACGACCTCCCCAGGGGGAACATTGGCCCCGACTCGAATGGGCAGATCCACCGATTTGGGCTTTGTCAAATAAGGGCTCACATCGATCCCCGGCACGCTGAATTTCACGGACGCCCCGATCAGGTTCTTGCCTTGGATCTTCAGCGTCGTGGATGTCCCCGCCGCCACCTCCTGCGGAATGATCTCGGTGATCTGAGGCTGCATCTGCTCACGGGTCCCGCGCGTCACGGAGAGGGTGATATCCGTACCGGGCCGGCTTTCAAACATCGAGACGATCCCGTCGTCGTCGATCGTGTAGAGGACCACCCCGGCTTCATCGGTGAAACGCTGGACGGCAGCGTCGGCTACCGACACCAGCGCCACACAGGCAGACATGGCCAAGAACGCCGCAAGTGAAATCTTCACGTTATGAAGCATACGAGCCCCCTTCCCCTTTCCGCAACCAGAGGGCGCTACTTTTTTGAGCCGCAAAAACACGAAGGGCGAGGCCCCCATCCCGGGAACCCCGCCCCTGTTGAAGCCTAGCTACCGCACGTCATTCCTTGGAAAGGACGCGCTTAACCCACTCTTGCGAAGTCCCTCATCCTCGCCCGTTGCAACATAGGCGGCATATGCCCGATCCTATTCTGGGCAATCGTGGGATCCAAAATCTCCCCGCAGGCGAGACATCGCCATCCCGTAAAGTTCAACAGCCCGGTATCATCCTCCAGGTCTTCAAAGACCTCTTCCACCATAATTCCCTGACAGCGTCCACAGTTCACTGCATGAATACCATAGAGAGAGCAGGCAGGGAGCCCACCGGGGCTCCCTGCCCCTCTGTCAGACACGAGGTGCTCTTACAGCCACTGCACGCGCTCGGCCGGGCGGATGTAGATGGGCTCCTCGACCTGGATCCGCACCACCTCCTTGCCCGACTTGTTGAACGCCAGCACCGTGTCGTTGTACATGTCGAACTTGCGCCCGTGAATCTGGGTCTCAAACACCTTCGGCCCGGGAATCACGTCGTACCGGAAGATGATCTGCTGCGTCGTCCGCCACAACTGCAACACTGCCAGCAGCTCCCGGCTCGGCACAATGTACCGATCGATCGCGTTGTCCACCCCCGGCCCAAACATCTGCCGGATGTAGCCCCGCGGCGACCACCGCGGCGGGATGTAGAACCCGTTGGGCTCCGTCCCCCACTGCGGGTACAGCGGCAACGCCACCTGCTCCACCCGAATCGTGTAGTACAGCGGGTGCCACCGGTCCTCCGCCCACAGGCCATCCTCGCCGATCTTCACCAGGCTCTGTAAGCGAATCTTCCCCACGCACGCTGCCATGCACCGCGTCTCCATCGGCTCGCCGCCGGTCAGGGGGTCCTTGCCCTCCACCCGCGGATAGCACGCAATGCACTTCTCGCTCACGCGCGTCGTGCCCCGGTACATCGGCTTCTTGTACGGACACTGCTCCACGCACTTCTTGTACCCCCGGCACCGGTTCTGGTCGATCAGCACGATCCCGTCCTCCGGCCGCTTGTAGATGGCCTTCCGGGGACACGCCGCCAGGCAGCCTGGATACGTGCAGTGGTTACAGATCCGCTGCAAGTAGAAGAAGAACGTCTCGTGCTCCGGCAGCGACGACCCCTGGCTCTTCCACGGCTCCGTCGCCGAGAAGCCCGACTTGTCGTTGCCGTCCACCAGCGCCCGC
>VBOF01000312.1 GCA_005877855.1 Nitrospirota bacterium
AGCTGCTGGAGTTCCCCGGCGGCCTCAAGGGGATCGCGCTCAACCTGGAAGAGGACAACGTCGGTACGGTGATCCTGGGCTCCGACGAGCATATCAAGGAGGGGGATCTGGTCAAGCGGACCGGCCGGATTGCGGAAGTCCCCGTCGGGGAGGCCGTCGTCGGGCGGGTCGTCGACCCGATTGGCACCCCGCTGGACGGCAAAGGGCCGATCCCGGCCAAGGAGTTCCGCCGTGTGGAGGTCAGGGCGCCCGGGGTGATCGAGCGCCAGCCCGTGCGCGAGCCCCTGCAGACCGGGATCAAGGCCATCGACGCGATGATCCCCATCGGGCGTGGCCAGCGGGAGCTGATCATCGGCGACCGGCAGACCGGCAAGACCGCCATCGCGGTGGACACCATCATCAACCAGAAGGGCCAGAACGTCATCTGCATCTACGTCGCCATCGGCCAGAAGCGCTCGACGGTGGCGCGCGTCATCCAGATACTCGAAGAGTTCGGGGCCATGGCCTATAGCATCGTCGTCTCCGCCACGGCCAGCGACCCGGCCTCATTGCAGTACCTCGCCCCTTACGCCGGCGTGTCGATGGGCGAGTATTTCCGCGACTCGGCGCGGCACGCCCTGATCATTTACGACGACCTGTCGAAGCATGCAACGGCGTACCGGCAGCTCTCGCTGCTGCTGCGGCGCCCGCCGGGCCGCGAGGCGTACCCGGGCGACGTGTTCTACCTGCACTCGCGGCTCCTGGAACGGGCGGCGAAGTTCAGCAAGGAGAAGGGCGGCGGCAGCCTCACGGCCCTGCCGATCATCGAGACCCAGGCCGGCGACGTGTCGGCGTACATTCCCACGAACGTCATCTCGATCACCGACGGGCAGATCTACCTGGGTAGCGACCTCTTCTACTCGGGCATCCGGCCGGCCATCAACGTGGGCCTGTCAGTCTCCCGTGTCGGCGGGTCGGCTCAGATCAAGGCGATGAAGGCCGTGGCCGGCTCGCTCCGCTTGGACCTCGCGCAGTACCGCGAGATGGCCGCGTTCGCCCAGTTCGGCAGCGAGCTCGACAAGGCGACGCAGGCCCAGTTGGCCCGCGGCCAGCGCATGGTGGAGTTGCTCAAACAGGGGCAGTACCGGCCGATGCCGGTGGAGAACCAGGTGATCAGTATCTTCGCGGGGACCAACGGCTACTTGGATGATGTGCCGGTGAGCCGGGTCCGCCAGTTCGAGGAGGAGCTCCTGGACTACGTCACGCGCGAGCACCCGAAGATCCAGCGCGACATCGTGGCCAAAGGGAAGCTGGACGACGAGCTCACGACCGACCTGCGCACCATGCTGACGAAGTTCAAGAGCAAACTCGGTTACCTGATCAAGGCGTAATCCCGATGCCGAGCTTACAGGGCCTGCGGCGCAAGATCGGCTCCATCAAGAACACGCAGAAGATCACCAAGGCCGTGAAGATGGTCGCCGCGGCGAAGCTCAAGCGCGCGCAGGAGCGCATTCTCGCCGCGAGGCCCTACGCGAAGAAGATGGCGGTGGTGCTCGGCAGCCTGGCCAGCCGCGCGAACCGGCAGGCCCACCCGCTGCTGCGCAAGTCCGCCGGGAACCGGATCGAGCTGCTGGTGGTCACGTCCGACCGCGGGCTCTGCGGGGCGTTCAACACGAACATCCTGCGTAAGGCGGTCGAGTTCCTTCGGCAGAAACAGGAAGCTGGCTGCACCGTCGCGGTCAGCGTGGTGGGGCGCAAGGGGCGGGACTTCTTCCGCCGCCGGACCTGGACTCGGCGCCAGGAGTGGGTCGGCGTCTTCGATCGCCTCTCCTACGAGCACGCCCTGGACATCGGCGGCGACATCGTGCAGCAGTTCACGAGCGGGACGTTCGACGAGTTGCACATCGTGTACAACGAGTTCAAGTCTGTGATCCAACAGCGGGTCGTCGTCGAGAAACTGCTGCCCATCGAATCGCTCGAGCAGGAGGCGGAGAAGCTCGGCGGCGGGTATCTCTTCGAGCCAGATGAGGAGGGGCTGCTCAAAGCCCTGCTGCCCAAGCACATCGAGGTCCAGACGTTCCACGCCCTGATGGAATCGGCGGCGGCCGAGCTGGGCGCGCGGACGGCCGCGATGGATGGGGCGACCCGCAACGCGGGCGAATTGATCCAGAAATTGACGCTCTACTACAACAAGACCCGGCAAGCGGCCATCACCAAGGAATTGATGGACATCGTCGGAGGGGCCGAGGCGCTGAAGTAACCCCTCACCCATCCCTCTCCCCGCGAGCGGGGAGAGGGTGAGGGAGAGGGGCAACCTATACGGGGAGAGGGTAACAGTGGGTAAGGGGAGAGTCGTCCAGGTAATCGGACCGGTCGTGGATGTGGAATTTCCCAAAGGGGAGCTACCGGAGATCTACAACGCGATACGAGTCGAGGCGCCGGAGGACAAGAAGACCGGGCGTCCGGAGATCCGCCTCACACTGGAGGTGGCCCAGCACCTTGGCGAGAACCGGGTGCGAGCCGTGGCCATGGCCAGTACCGACGGACTGGTCCGTGGGATGGAGGTCACTGATACCGGCGCGCCCATCTCGATGCCGGTCGGCCGCGAGACACTCGGCCGTCTGCTCAACGTGCTGGGCGAGCCGGTGGATGGCAAAGGGCCGGTCAAGGCCAAGAAGACGCTGCCCATTCATCGCCCCGCGCCTGCTTTGCAAGAGCAGGAGACCAAGACCGAAGTGCTGGAGACCGGTATCAAGGTCGTGGACCTGCTCGAGCCGTACTCCAAGGGCGGGAAGGTGGGCCTCTTCGGCGGTGCCGGCGTGGGCAAGACCGTCATCATCATGGAGCTGATCCACAACATCGCGACCCACCACGGCGGGTTCTCGGTCTTCGCCGGCGTGGGCGAGCGGA
>VBOF01000313.1 GCA_005877855.1 Nitrospirota bacterium
GTTCACGTTGGCCTCGAAGGCGATCTCCTCCCCCGTCATCACAGTCAAGGGCGGGTGACCTCTCAATGTCCCGGTCCCCGCCAGGCGCAACTCGCTGGCCAGCAAGTGGACCCCGCCCCGTATATCCTGCTGGAGCTCGGCCTTCGTCTGCTGTTTACGATAGTGCTGGTGGTGCGAAACAAACATATCCAGAGCCCCTCCCAGGACGAGGGCTCCCAATGTGGCGGCAATCATCGTTTCCATCAAGGAGAACCCGGCATGGCCTGATACGATCCCTCTGTCACTGGCCGGGCGCATCAAACAGTTCCTCCGCTGAATACGGGGTTCGCTCTCCGCATCCCTAACCGGACCGTGCGATGGCGCCCTCCCTGGTCGGACCACGCAGCGGTCACCGTCAGCGTCGCGGTTCGCGAGTGCGCCAGGCTCGGCCGGTCCGGACGGACTGTCCAAGTCACCAGGACACCGTTGATGGTTTGCCGAGCTGTGTACTCGCCGTCACCAGCGACAGCGTACCCTTCACTCCCCGAATCCTTAAGCCGCCCCACCACCAAACCATCACCATCCAGGTCGGCCTTCAAGAGCGACTGGTAGGGCACGGCCCTCAGACGTTCCAACCGGGACTCAGCCAGGGCTAACGCTTCGAGCTTCCTGGCGCCTCCTGCGATGCCATCCTGAGCCAATGCAAGCATGCTGACCGATCCGAGCAGGCTGACCGAGAGGACCACCATCGCTACCAATGGCTCGACCATGGACATGCCGCGGTCCAAGAGCAATGACACGCGCTCCATGGCGGCGTCACCGCGCCCGGACGATGCCGGTCAAGCTGACCGTCACCACCCGCTGGACGCCCCGTCTGTCCTCTAGCGTTAACGTCGTCGGCGTCGAGCTCGTGCCGCGAGGATGGAATGCCAACACGGGTCCCCCGGTTGAACGAATCGTTCGGATGCCACGGTTCATGAGGTTCCTCACGGGAGCCACCGGCTGCGTGACATCACTGGAACGGTACAGGGCCACTCCCGGTTGGTTAGGATCGAGAGCAACCCGGATAGTCTGTCCTTCATGCACTGCGAGGCTCCTGGCATACCGGAGATCGCCGACCACTTCCGCTACCGCCGTATTGAGAAAGACCTGGTCCGCCATAGCCTGCAGCTCCGTGCCCATAAACACGGACAGCGCTCCGGTGATCGCCAGGACAATCACCAGCTCCGCCGTCGTCATTCCCTGTTCCCGTCTCATAAGATTGTTTTGCGTCAGTGCCGTCCTCATCGCAGGCCCTCCTATATAGGTTGTCGAATGAGATGCCGGGGGAGTGATCAAGTCCCGTGCCATCGACGACAGGAGTTCGCAGACCCGCATCAGCTACGAGACTGTCGACGATGGCTGTTGGGAAACCAAGCTAGGAGGGGTCAGGAAGAAGCGATGCGCATGGGAGGCCGATCAAATCAGCGATTGGAGCTGCGGAAGACTTTGTCATGAGCCGACCGGTTCGTCAGGCCCTGAACGGACGTTCAGGACGAGTGTCTGCTTGTTCACTGTCCTTGTCGTTGGGTGGGTGCGGGAGGGGCGTCTCGGGTACCCGTTGCTCCTCCAAATGCAACGGGTGATGGGCCCCCTCCCGCTATAATGACGCCCTGACCCAAGGCTAGCTCGACGTTGAAGGTGCTCGAAGTTGGAATAGGTAGGTGAACGAGAGAGAAAAGCCCTGCTGGATGTCAGGATTGGCGTCGCAGCAGGGCTTTTGAACAATCGCGGCGGGTTACGAGCGGGACCAGTTGATCTCAATCACGTTGTTCCCGGAGAACACGACTTCCACAATCCAGTTCTCGGATGTCGTGTAGATCCAGCGCTGCGTCCCCCTGTTCGTGAAGCGGTGCCGTGGCGATCCGGCTCGGCTCAGGACTTCCGCCTTGGTCATGCCGGTCGAGAGCATGCGCAGGGTCTCGAATGACATCTCTTTTCTGGAGCTGCTCCTGGAGAGATGACTGTGGCTCTCATACACGGGAGGCCGATGGAAGTGTTTCGTGTGCCTCCAGGTACCAGCGTGAGCCAGATCCGGTGCGAGAAGCCCGATCCCTCCTCCGACGAGAACTGCGATCCAAGTCCACCACATAGGACACCTCCTTCTAGACGTTGTTTATGAACAGTCTGTAATCTTCCCGGTGATGGAGCAGAAACGGTGCCAGGAGGCGCTCAAGGCAGGAAGCGTGCCCGCGGCCAGTCCTCCCTGAACGAGCGTTCAGGGGGGATGGGGACAGATTTGAAATCTGTCCCCACTGATCAAGAGGAGGTCATGAGCTGGTCGACCGAGCGAAAGCCGACGCCCAGCGATTTCAAAACAAGGTATTGCCGATCAAACCGATTGTCCGCTCGGCAGGCCTTTGTCGGCGGATAAAAGACCGAAAGCGGATAGTCGGTCCCAAACATGAGCCTCGCATGGATTTCCGGGTGACGACGCAGACGCAGCAACATACCTACGCGATTGGGCAAGGTCAGGGCGGATACGTCCGTGAAAAAGTTCGGATATTCCTGCACAAGGTGCAGTAAGGTCCCATAGAACCGTTCGTAAAAGACCAAGCCGTTGCTACACCCATGCGCGGCGATGACTGTTACACCCTCATCCAGAGGAACGCGCAACTTGCCGGGATTACCGGCCGACTGGTCTTTGCCGATCAGGCTGAACTCGTAGCCAACATGGCTAAGGAAAGGAATTTTCAGGTGCGCCAGTCTCTTGTAAAACGGAATGTATCGTCGGTCGCTTGGATCGAACCTTTGCAAATTCGGCAAGACTTTGACGAGCTTCGCACCGGCTTCAACGCACCAGTCCAGTTCTT
>VBOF01000338.1 GCA_005877855.1 Nitrospirota bacterium
AACTTTGGGTTGAAGGACTTGCTGGCGGCTGAAGGCCATTAACTGGCGGATGAGCCTCGAGGCTTTTTCTCCGGCTTGCCTGATCTGCTCAAACGTGGCACAGTGGGGATGCTCGACAGGAAGCGAGAGGAGCACGAGTTCACTGTATCCATTGATCACCGTCAGGAGATTGTTGAAGTCGTGGGCGATGCCGCCGGCGAGCTGCCCGATCGCCTCCATCTTCTGGGATTGGCGCAACTGCGCCTCCAGACTCTTACGCTCGGTGATGTCGGTGGCGATCGCGCAAATCGCGTACACCTTCCCTTCTGCGTTGCGCAGCGGAAACTTAGAAACAATGCTGGTGTGAGGTCCGTCCTGCTGGTCGGCGACTTCCTCGAATTCCAGCGCCACGCCGGCTTGGAGTACCTTGAGATCATTCGCGCGAAACGCGGCTGCCTGCTCCGGCAGAAAAATTTCGGCGTCTGTCTTGCCCAGGATTTGCTCACGGGTTAAAGGGGTGAGCCTTGCAAACTGGGGATTGACGTACAAGTAGCGGCCCTCAGTGTTCTTGAGAAAGATGATCGCTGGACTATTGTCTAAAATCGCCTGCAGCCGCTTCTCGCTCTCCCGTAGCGCCTCTTCCGCCCGCCGGCGCTCCCGACGGCTTTTCGCTTCACGCAACTCCCGTTCAATGGCGGGGATGAGCCGCTTGAGATTCCCTTTCAAAAGGTAGCCATGGGCTCCGGCTTTCATGGTGGCCACCGCAGTTTCTTCGGTGATCGTGCCAGAGACAATAATGAACGGCAGGTCGTGTCCCCGCTCTTTCAGCAGCGCCAGTGCGGCCATCGAATTGAAGTTCGGAATGCCGTAGTCGGCGATCACCATGTCCCACTGTTGTCGAGCAAGAGCTTGCTCCATCGTGGCGGCGGAATCGACACGTTCGTGCATCGGGTCGTAGCCGCCACGTCGCAGTTGATGCAACAGCAACTGGGTGTCGTCTTCGGAATCCTCGACGATCAGGATGCGAAGGGGTCTGCTCATCGAGGTTCTCTCGGGATGGGCGGAGGTTCGTTCATGAGCAACCAATACAGCCCGAGCTGCCGGACGGCCTCGGTGAACTGCTCAAAGTTCACCGGCTTGACGATGTAACTGTTGACGCCCAAGCGGTAGCTCTCCGTGATGTCGCGGTCCTCTCGCGAAGAGGTCAGCATGACCACTGGAATCATCCGGTTGCGTGGGTCCGCCTTCATGCGCCGCAACACTTCCAGCCCATCCACTTTGGGCAGTTTGAGATCGAGGAGCACCAGCTGGGGGCTGTCCTCGGTACGTCGGTCCTTGTAGGCGCTTGTGCGGAAAAGAAACTCCAGCGCCTCCGCGCCGTCACGCACGACATGAACGCGGTTAGCGAGGTGGTGCTTTTGGAAGGCGTGGAGGGTCAATTCCACATCGTCCGGGTTGTCTTCGACCAGCAGGATTTGGACGAATTTCTCAAGCATTGAGAGCTGCTCCTTGTAAAGTGAAATAGAAGGTCGCGCCGTGCTCAACTGCTGCCTCAGCCCAGACGCGCCCGCCGTGGCGGAGGATGATGCGTTGAACGATGGCCAGACCGACGCCGGTTCCCTCATAGTCCTCGGCGCGATGCAGGCGCTGGAACACGCCGAAGAGTTTGTCCGCATATCGCATGTCGAACCCCACGCCGTTGTCCCTGACGAAGTACGCGGTGGCGCCGTCTTGCTCCTGGCAGCCCACCGCGATGACCGCCATTTCCTGCTTGCGGGTGTACTTGAGCGCGTTGGACATTAAGTTCATCCACACTTGCTTGAGCAGAGCTGGATCGGCCTGGCAGGCGGGGAGGTCGCCGATGGCAATCTCCACCCGTCGATCTTGCTGCTCGGCATGTAACTCGTCCACGCACTGGCGTACGAGATCGGTCGGCCTGACCAGTTGCTTGCTGAGCGGCTGGCGGCTCAGGCGGGAGAAGGCGAGCAGGTCGTCAATAAGCAGCCCCATGTGTTGGGAGTTTTTGCGCACGACGGTCAGGTAGTGCTGGGCCTCCGGGGTGAGGGTTGGCGCGTGATCTTCGAGCAGAATGCGCGAGAACCCGTCGATCGCCCGCAGGGGAGCTCGCAGATCGTGCGAGACGGAGTAGCTGAACGCTTCGAGCTCCTTGTTCGCGGCCTCAAGTTGCTCGTTGTATTTTTTGATCGCCCCCTCCGCTCGCTTTTGTTCGGTGAGGTCGCGCGTCACCTTTGAGAATCCGCGCAAGGTTCCTGCCTTGTCCCGCATTGCCGTAATGACCACATTCGCCCAGAATCGCGAGCCGTCCTTGCGTACCCGCCAGCCCTCATCTTCCAACCGCCCTTCGGCTGCCGCCACTTTGAGTTTATCCATGGGTTTGCCACGCTGAATGTCTTCGGAGGGATAAAATCGAGAGAAGTGTTGGCCGATGATCTCGTCCGCCGTGTACCCCTTGATCCGCTCCGCTCCCTCGTTCCAGCTCGCAATGTGTCCCTCGGGATCCAGCATGAAGATCGCATAGTCATTCACACTGGTCACCATCAAGCGGAACCGCTGCTCGATTGCCCGGAGGGCATCCTCCGTTTGCTTCCGCTCGGTGATGTCGCGGAGGATGCCGGTAAAGAAGGTGTCCCCGCCAACCTTCCAGCTTGCAAGGGAAAGTTCCAGGGGGAACTCGGTTCCCTCCTTTCTCTGCCCCACCAGCTCGACCGTCCTGCCGATGACACGGGCTTGACCCGTCGAGAGAAACCGTGACAGGCCTTGCCGGTGGGCCTCGTGGAACCTTTGAGGCATGAGGAGAGTGAGCGGCCTGCCGATGACGTCACGCGCGGCATAGCCGAAGATCCGCTCCGCCCCTGGGTTGAAGTAGGTGATGTGTCCATGTTTGTCTGCGGACACGATGGCATCGCTCGCAGTCTCTGCCACGGCGCGGAACCCTTCTTCGCTCTTCTGCAGCGCCTCCTCTCCGGAAAATGTCCGCTTCCATTTCAGCCGCGCGCGCTCGCAGTCGCTCGATGATCTGGTGTTGCTCGCTCCCCTCCTGCTTGAGGTGGATGAACTCCGTGACGTCCTCGACGCGGTGGATGAGATAGGCGACATTGCCGTCCGCTCCCAGGACCGGCGCATTGACCGGGCTCCAATACCGCTCTTCAAATCCGCCGCCCTCGGATTCGGGCCGGCGAACGTCGTACTTCTGCACGGCCATGGTGTCCGACACTCGATGTGTCAGCACCCTCTCCAAGGAGGCTTTCAGGTTTCGGACTCCCGTTGCGGTCGGATCATCCGGATTATCGGGAAAGACCTCAAACAGCCCGCGGCCGAGGATTTCCTCGCGCTTGGTCATCGTGGCCTTCAAGTACGCAGCGCTGACCGCCACGATCGTCAAGGCGGGCGTCAGGACGAGATACAACCCTGGTTCCGATTCGAACAGGGCCTGAAAGTCCGGGGTTGGGAGAGGCTGCGCCATCACGCTCCTCCAGTACTCGAAGAAGCATGCGCTGAATGTGTGGCCTTGACGGGATAATGACGTGGATGCAGTTTGAAACTGGATAGACTTATGCGTCCTTCAGAAAGGCCTTTTCGCTGGTACCGCATTGGGGCCCCTCACGCATCCACGAAGGCTTTGAGGTCAGTAAGGATAACACTTTATGCACACAGATGGAATCGGGAAAACCTAATACTTGAGCTAAGTCGTGAGGGAAAACGTGACAAGGCAGTTAAAAACTGTTTATTCTATGAACTCTTCTGATGTGAGCAAGCCACAAGTTTGGTCCCATCGCGTTCCCGTTCGCTTTAGGGAACCGTCGCGCTCTCACTCATCGGCATAGTCGGGGTAAAGCTTCTTCATGCAGTCTTTGCAGATGCCGTGACTGAACAGGGCTTCTGACCGTTGCTGGATGTACGTCTCGATTTGCTGCCAGTAGCCCTTGTCGTCCCGGATCTTCTTGCAGGACGCGCAGATGGGGATGAACCCCCGCAGGACCTTGACTTCGCGGAGGGCTTGCTCCAGATCCCGGTTTTTCTCCGCCAATTCCCGCTCGCGGTCCTTCCGGGTGTCCATCTCGCGTTTCAAGTTCAGCGCCGACGCCACGCGCGCCAGGAGCGCCACTTTATTCACCGGTTTGGTGATGTAGTCCATCGCGCCGGAGTCGAACGCCACTTGCAGGTCCACAGGATCGGTTTTGGCCGTTACGACGATGATCGGGATGTCCCGAAGGCGTTCGACGGATTTGACCCGGCGGCAGGCTTCGGTCCCGTCCATCTCCGGCATCATGATGTCCATGAGGATCAGGTCGACGTCCTCGGGCCCGGCGTGGGCGGCGTTCTCGCGTAGGTTCCGGAAGGACACCGGCGTGCCCTCCTCCACACCGAGTCGACTTAAGGCCTCGCGCGCCGATGCCGCCATGAGCACGTCGCCATACCCAGCTGATTTCAGAATGGTCTGGAGGAGCAGACGGTTGTCAAGGGAGTCGTCAACGATGAGGATTTTCATAGGCAGCACTAGACCGAAAAGCGTTTGTCCATGCACTCCGGGCAAAGCCCGTGGCTGAAATCGACTTCGGAATGGGCCTGGATGTATGCCTCAATGGTGTGCCAGTACCCTTGGTCATCGCGAATTTTCTTGCAGGAAAAACAGATGGGAATAAGTCCCCGCAGCACCTTGACCTCTTTGAGGGCCTGCTCTAGTTGCTGGTGTCTCTCCACCAATTCCCGTTCGCGCGCCTTTCGGATGTCGATCGCACGCTTTAAGGCCAGGGCCGACGACACCCGGGCCAGGAGCTCCACCGAGTTCAGCGGTTTGGTGATATAGTCCATCGCGCCGGCGGCAAAGGCCGCCCGCAGGTCCTCGGAATCGGTCCTCCCCGTCACCATGATGATGGGGATCTCACGAAGGCGTTCCACCGCCTTGATCCGCTGGCACGCCCTGATGCCGTCCATATCGGACATCATGATGTCCATCAGGATGAGGTCGATGGCCACGTCGCCGCTTTCGTGATCCTCGATAGCGAGGTGCCTGAAGGCATCACGTGCCGATTCCGCCGTGAGCACTTCAGTCTGGCCTTTCGTGGTCAGGATGGACTGGATCAGCTTGCGCATGTCCGGGGAATCGTCAATCACGAGGGTCCGCATGGGTAGAGATGGTAGCAGTGACAGTGATACCGGTCAAATGGCGCTGGAGTTGGGGCGTAGTTCCAGGTAAGATCGCCGCGCGCTGAGGAGTCGGATCTCTATGCAGCAATGGGTCGGCGTCTGGTTCCAGTGGGTGAACGAGTGGGGCTATCCCGGCATCGTCATGTTGATGGCGATGGAAAGCTCCGTGATCCCGATTCCGAGCGAGATCGTCATCCCGCCTGCGGCGTACTGGGCCGCGCAGGGCCGGTACAGTTTCG
>VBOF01000339.1 GCA_005877855.1 Nitrospirota bacterium
CGCAGGCCTCGCGGGTGGTCACCCCGACTTCGGCCAGCCGGCGCATGATCGTCCCGACGTGCTCGAGCGCGGCGAAGTGCAGTTGAATGTCCTGGCGCGTCGTGACGTGGCCGACGCCGGTGGCATAGCGGTCGGCCATCTCAGCGATGATCCGGAGCTGCGTGGAGTTGAGACCCCCGAAGGGAATCTTGATGCGGACCATCTGCACGCCGGGCTGTCGCTGGCCGTAGATCCCGTGCTGGAGGCGGAAGGGCCGGAACAGATCCTGCGACAGTTCGCCACGCAACACCTTCGCGGCTTCTTCCTCGAACGACTCGATCTCCCGGAGGATGTCGGGGGGGATCGAAATCGTCTCCCCGGTCCGTGTCGCTGGCGTCTTCATGGGACGTACTCTCCTAATGCTGGAGTCAGATGTGATACATCAACGCTCGTTGTGCTTCGAGATCGCTTGCCCGGCGGCACAGGTCGGCCACCGTGGTACGATTCAGGGTTTCCAGGACCGACACCTTGACCTCTTCCCAGACCCCCTGGACCAAGGAGCCATGCGTGGTCCGATGCCCGTTTCCGTTCCGGAGGCGGGGAAGGGTTCTGGTGGGCATCGCGATGGGGCCATCCACAGCCTGGATCACGTCTCCAATACGAATCTCGCTCGCTGGCTTTGCCAAGCGATAGCCGCCGTGCGCGCCACGCTCGCTCTCGACGAGGCCGGCATGTTTGAGCGCACTCAGGATATGCTCCAGAAAACGCAGGGGGATGCCTTGCCGATCCGCAATGGCCTTGGCCTGAACGGGAGCGGACCCGTTCGCCAGCGCCAAGTCCAGGACGGCCATGATGCCGTATTCCCCTTTAGCCGAGAAGTACATACGTCAATTCCTACTGCTCCGATAGGAAATAGGGTTATGACACTTATATCGCGGTATTCATTAGTTTGTCAAGGGGGTGGTGAAAAAAATTCGAACGGGCCGTTTGACTTCTCCCCCCCACATCTTATCGCTTAATCAACAGCCCACGTGAACCGTGGAGGCCTGGAAAGGAGAGAGCGGATGATCCGGTTTGACCGACTGACCATCAAAGTGCAAGAGGCCCTGGCCGAAGCCCAGAAGCTGGCTGAAAAGGCAGGCCACCAGCAACTCGATGTCGAGCATTTAGCGCTGGCCTTGGTGCGCCAGCGCGAAGGGCTGACGCAAAGCCTGCTGAACAAGTTGGGCGCAGACCCCGCCGTCCTCGCGCGCGAACTCGAGCAGGAGCTCAAGAAAATCCCGCAGGTCTCCGGGTCAGGAGCAGGCCAGGTCACGATTACCGCCCGTCTGAATGACCTGTTTTCCGCCGCCGAGCAGGAAGCGGAACGGTTCAAGGATGAATATCTCAGCACCGAGCACTTGCTACTGGCCATCGCGGAGGCGGGCGGCGCGGCCGCCGGCATCTTCAAGCGGCAGGGCGTTTCGAAAGACCGCCTCTATGCCGCGCTGACCTCGATCCGGGGAACCCAGCGCGTCACCGACCAGGAGCCCGAAGAAAAATACCAGGCCCTCGCAAAATACAGCCGTGATCTCACCGACCTGGCCCGCAAGGGCAAGCTGGACCCGGTCATCGGCCGGGACGAAGAAATCCGCCGCGTGATCCAGGTCCTCTCCCGGCGCACCAAGAACAATCCGTGCCTGATCGGTGAGCCGGGCGTGGGCAAGACGGCGATCGCGGAGGGGTTGGCGCAGCGGATCGTGAACGGCGACGTGCCGGAAGGGCTCAAGGAGCGACGCGTCGTCGCGCTGGACATGGGAGCCGTGCTGGCCGGCAGCAAGTTCCGCGGGGAGTTCGAAGAGCGGCTGAAGGCGGTGCTGCGCGAGATCGAAGAGAGCGCAGGCTCGATCATTCTCTTTATCGATGAGATCCATACGCTGGTCGGCGCGGGGGCGGCCGAAGGCGCCATGGACGCCTCCAACATGCTGAAACCGGCGCTCGCGCGCGGCGACCTCCGATGCATCGGGGCGACCACGCTCGACGAGTACCGGAAACGCATCGAGAAGGACCCCGCTCTGGAACGCCGGTTTCAACCTGTGTTCGTGGCCGAGCCGAGCGTGGAGGACACGGTCTCGATCCTGCGCGGCCTGAAGGAGCGGTACGAGGTCCACCACGGAGTGCGGATCAAGGACGCGGCGCTCGTGGCCGCGGCGACCCTGTCCAAGCGGTACATCCGGGATCGGTTCCTGCCTGACAAGGCGATCGACCTTGTGGATGAAGCGGCGTCCCGCCTGCGGATGGAGATCGACAGCATGCCGACGCCGTTGGATGAGCGCATGCGCCGGATCCGCCAGCTCGAGATCGAGCGGGAAGGCATCCGGCGGGACAAGGATGCCCAGTCGCAGGAGCGGTCGGAGAAGATCGAACGGGAGCTCGTCCTGTTGCGCAAGGAGACCGACGCGCTCACGAAGCAGTGGCAGGCCGAGAAGGAGGCCATCAAGAAGATCCGCGAGATCAAGGAAAAGATGGAGCAGGCCCGCATGGAGGCGGATCGCGCGGAGCGCGAAGGCGATCTCGGTCGGGCGGCGGAGCTGCGCTACGGGCGGATCCTGGATCTGGAGAAACAGTTGAAGGCGGAGAACGATCGCCTCCAGAAGCTGCACGGCGAGACTCGGCTGCTCAAGGAAGAAGTGGACGAAGACGACATCGCGCGGATCGTCGCCAAGTGGACCGGCATCCCCGTGACGCGGTTGATCGAAACCGAGACGAAGAAGCTCGTGCAGATGGAAGACCGGCTGCGGCAGCGGGTCGTCGGGCAGGACGAGGCCATCGTGGCGGTGTCAGACGCCGTCCGGCGGGCGCGGGCCGGGATCCAGGATCCCAATCGGCCGATGGGGTCGTTCATCTTC
>VBOF01000340.1 GCA_005877855.1 Nitrospirota bacterium
GAAGATGTCCGCGACCTTCACTTCGATGCCGGTCACCGCGTCGCCCATGTTGAAGAACTCCTGCGCCTGCTTGATCGACACGTAGACCAGCGACGAATCGTACTCGTACATCCCGGATTCGAACACGCCGACCACACGGAAGCCCCGCACCTTCGGGAGCATGCCCAGGGCGCTGATGGGGCCGACCGGGGAGATGACGTTCAGCCGATCGCCCATGAAGGCGCCCAGCCGCAGCGACAGCTCCTTGCCGATGATGATGCCGGGGAGCCGCGGCGGGGACGCGGCTGGCTGGTCTGCCTCCAGGTCCTCCAGCTTGCCGGCGCGGAGGTTCTTCGCGATCTCCGTGACCGTCGGTTCGCGCCGCACATCAATGCCGCGCAGCACGACGCCGTGCGAGCCGCTCTCCGACGTGAGCAGCACCTGCTTGAAGATGAACGGGGTGGCGGCGACCACCTCCGGGACGGCGGCCACTTTCTCCGTCAGCGCGGCGTAGTCCTTGATCGTCTCGCCGGTCCTCGTGGTGATGATGATGTGCGAGTTGGTGCCGAGGATCTTGGATTGCAAGTCTTCCTTGAAGCCCGTCATGATGCCCAGCGTGGCGATCAGGGCCGCCACGCCGATGGTCACGCCGATGATGGAGATGAGCGTGTTGAACGAGATGGTGCGGTTGCGGCGCTTGGCCCGGAGGTAGCGGAGACCGATGAAGACCTCATACGGGAGGTTCACGGCCTATCTTTCCGGACGGAGTTGCGGGAAGAGGATCACGTCGCGAATGGACGTCTGGTTGGTCAGCAGCATGACGAGCCGGTCAATGCCGATCCCTTCGCCGGCCGTCGGCGGCATGCCGTGCTCGAGCGCGCGCAGGAAGTCCTCATCGAGGCGCTGGGCCGCCAGGTCTCCCTTGGCCCCCTCGGCCATCTGCGCCTCGAAGCGTCGGCGCTGGTCCAGGGGGTCGTTCAGCTCCGAGAAGGCGTTGGCGATCTCGCGGGTGGCGATGTAGAGCTCGAAGCGATCGGTCAGCTCCGGATCGCTCGCCTTGCGTTTGGCCAGGGGGGAGATCTCAACCGGGAAGTCGGTGATGAACGTCGGCTGGATCAGCGTGGGCTCGACCACCTGCTCGAACAACAGAATCATGAGCTGCCAGTACGATTCGCCGCCATTGAGCTCGCAGTGATGCTTCTTGGCCTGACTCAGGACATACGCGGGGTCGGTGATCTGCTGGAGTGTCGCGCCGAGCCGATCGGCGATCGAGGCCCGGTAGCTGATGCGTTTCCAGGGGCGGGTGAAGGAGATCGTGATCGCCTGGTCCTCGTTCGGGTGCAGGCGGTAGGGAATGCTCTGCGCCCCCTTGCCGTGGACGGTCTCGACGAGTGCCACGATCAATTCCTCGGTCAGGGGTATCAGGTCCGTGTAGTCCGCGTACGCCATGTAGAACTCGAGCATCGTGAACTCGGGGTTGTGAATGGTCGAGATGCCCTCGTTCCGGAAGTTGCGGTTGATCTCGTAGACCCGGTTCAGCCCGCCAACGATCAGCCGCTTGAGGTAGAGCTCCGGGGCCACTCGCAGGTACAGGTCGGTCCCGAGGGTGTTGTGATGCGTGACGAACGGCCGCGCCGTGGCACCGCCGGGGATGGGGTGCATCATCGGCGTTTCCACTTCCAGGAAGCCCTTGCCGACCAGGAAGGTGCGGACGGCCTGGATGATCCGGCTGCGCGTGATGAAGATGCGCTTGACCTCCGGGTTGGCGATCAGGTCCACGTAGCGTTGCCGGTAGCGGGTCTCCACATCGGTCAGGCCGTGCCATTTTTCCGGGAGCGGGCGCAGGGTCTTGCAGAGCAGCGTGAGCTGTTTCACTTCGACCGTCAGCTCGTTCGTCTTGGTCCGAAAGAGCGGGCCGCTGACACCGATCCAGTCACCGATGTCCAGCAGTTCCGCCAGGGCAAAGCCCTGATCACCCAGGACGTCTTTTTTCAAGTACACCTGGATGGCATCCACGCCGTCCTGGAGGGAGGCGAAGGCAGCCTTGCCGAACCAGCGCAAGGCGGTCACCCGGCCGGCGAGAGTGGTCGTGACGGACTTGCCCTCGAGCTCGTCCTTGGTCGCCGTGCCGTACCGCGCGATCAGATCGCCGGCATGGTCCTGAACATCAAACTTCCCGCCGAAGGGATCGATCCCCAGACTTCGCAACTGCTCCAGCTTCTTGAGCCGCTGTTGAATCTGGTCGTTTAGTTCATCCATAAAGTTAGCGCATGATAGTCAGCGGGGGGAGGCAAGTCAATTTCACCCCCACCCTGACCCTCCCCATTGACCCGTTGCAACCGAAGAGCAACGGGTGCCCCGGGGGAGGGTCAGGGTGGGGGGCTCACTTGGTTTGCTTCACGGATTGCAGCAGGTACGCCTCGATGAACGGGTCGAGGTCGCCGTCCATGACCGCGGTGATGTTCCCCACCTCCACGTTGGTCCGGTGGTCCTTGACGAGCTGGTAGGGCTGAAAGACATAGGAGCGGATCTGGCTGCCGAAGCCGATTTCCTTCTTCTCCCCGACGAAGGCATTGAACTCTTCCTCCTTCTTCTTCACTTCCAGCTCGTAGAGGCGCGCCCGCAGCACCTTCATCGCTCCCATCTTGTTTTTCAGTTGGGAGCGCTCGTTCTGGCACTGCACGACGATGCTGGTGGGGATGTGCGTGATGCGGATGGCGGTCTCCACCTTGTTGACGTTCTGGCCGCCGGCCCCGCCCGAGCGGAAGGTGTCGATCTTCAGGTCTTTCTCCTCGATGTTCACCTCCACGTCGTCCTCGATCTCGGGATAGACGAAGACGGAGGCGAAGGACGTGTGCCGTCGCTTGTTGGCGTCGAACGGGGAGATGCGCACTAGGCGGTGGACGCCGGCCTCGGCCTTGAGGTAGCCGTAGGCGTTCTCGCCCGCGATGCTCAGGGTCACGCTCTTGATGCCGGCTTGCTCCCCGGGCAGATAGTCCAGCGTCTCAACCTTGTAGCCTCTCTTTTCCGCCCATCGCACGTACATGCGCATGAGCATCTCGGCCCAGTCCTGGGACTCCGTCCCGCCGGCGCCCGGATGGATCGAAAGGATTGCGTTGTTCGTGTCCATCTCGCCGCGCAGCAGGAGGTTGACCCGAAGCCGGGTCAGGGCCAGCTCGGCCTGGACGAGTTCGGCGGCCAGCTCCTGTTCCAGCGAAGCGTCGTGCTCGGACTCCGCCAGCTCGACCATCGCGCGGAGGTCGTCGAGCCGGCGCTCCATGTCGCCCCAGCTCTTGAGCTCCCGTTCGAGGAGGTTCTTCTGCCGGATGGTGCGCTGGGCCGCGCGACGGTCTCCCCAGAAGTCGGGGGCGGCCATGCGCTCTTCCAATGTCTGGATCTGGGATTTCAGCGAGGCGAGGTCAAAGATGCCCCCGCAGTTCGTCAAAACGGGTACTGAGGCTCGATAGTCGTAACTTTAGGTCGTCGAACATCCTCTCTCCTCAAAGCGCCTGGGCGCCACCACATTTTGGCCGCCACGAACAGCGTCAGTATAGCACAGCCCAACGTGAAGAGGTCCCCGTACGCCGTATAGAAGGTGCGCAGGCCGCCGAGCCGGACCTCGCCGCTCAGCGCGCTCTCGACGAAGAGATCCGTGGTGCGCAGGATGTGCCCCTCGGCGTCGATGAAGCCCGAGATACCGGTGTTGGCGGCGCGGGCAAACGGCACCCGGTTCTCAACGGCGCGGAACACGACCATGGCGAAGTGCTGGTACGGCGCGCTGGTCCGGCCGAACCAGGCGTCGTTGGTGATCGTCACCATGTAGTCGGTGCCGCGGTCCGCGAACTGGCGCACGAGGTCCGGGAAGATGACCTCGAAGCAGATCACCACGCCCAGATGGCCATTGGGCCCGCTCATCACGCGGGGACCCGACCCCGGCACGAAGTCCCCGATGCCCACGACCAGCTTGTCCAGGAAGAAGAGAATCGGCTTGAGCGGCACGTACTCGCCGAACGGCACCAGGTGGACCTTGTCGTACCGGTCCAGCACCACGCCGCCGCTGCTCACCAGATACGCGCTGTTAAACAGGCGCGGACCGCCGGCGGTTCGGCTGTCCATGGCCGGGGAGCCGAAGAGCAGCGGGACGCCGCGGTCCCGCACGAACCGCAGCAGTTCTTCGCGGTAGTCGGTCTCCACCTCGAAGAAGAACGGGGTTGCCGCTTCCGGCCAGACCACCAGATCGACCTCCCGGACGACCTGGTTCGTCAATTTCTTGTGCCGGTCAATCGCCTCGCGGCGGAAGACGACGTCCCACTTCTGCGCCTGGTCGATGTTGGGCTGGACGAGGCCGATGCGAAGAGAGTGCTCGTTCGCAGGGTTGTTACGCGGGTCCAGACGCCAGTACCCGTAGTCCACGATGACGGCGACGAGCGCCGTGGCCAGCGGGACGGTGATCCAGGGCATGGGAACCGGATTGGCGACCAGCCCGACCCGTGAGACGATCACATCGACGAGCCTGGCCGCCAGCATATTCACGAGCACGAGGAGGAACGAGACGCCGTAGACGCCGGTCACGTCGGCGATCTGAATGACGGAGAGGGCATGGTACTGGCTATAGCCGAGCAGCGCCCAGGGGAAACCGGAAAAGAGGTGGCCGCGCAGCCATTCCAGCGTGACCCACAGGGCCGCGGCGGTCCAGGGCCGGAGCATGCCGCGAGGGTCCGGGAGCGTGACCAGGATTGCGGCGAATAGCGCGACGAACAGGGCACAGTAGCCGGCCAAGAGCAGCATGACAAGGAAGCTGAGAGGGAAGGGGATCTTCCCGTACTGGTGCATCGCGTTGATCACCCAGGACAGGGTCCCGCCGAAAAACACGAGGCCCGCCAGCCATCCCTGGCCGAACGCCGTCCTCCAGGGTTTCTCCCGGATGGCAATCAGGAGGGGGACCAGGGCGATCCAGGCCAGGAAGTCCAGGTCGTACTGCGGAAAGCTTAGGACAAGCAGGGTTCCGGACAGGATGGGGAAGAGCAGCAGGTGTGTGAACCGTTGCAGCGTGCCCACCGGACCACCTTAGCCGATTCCAGGCCGGCGACACAACTGGGCTGGCCCCCGGATGCCCTCGCCCCTTGAGGGAGAGGGAAAGGGTGAGGGGTTCTTCAAGTAACTTTTGTAGGGGAGACTGTGTCAAAGGGATAGAGTGCCGAGACGATGTGTGCTTGACTTTCAGGATGGTCTCCTGTAATTACTTCGTAATCACATTTCGGAGGAGGGTGAAAACTTCGTGAAAGCCAGCGTGGTGCGCATCGGCAATTCTCGCGGGATCCGCATTCCCAAGACAGTGCTGGAACACTGCCGTCTGACGGATGCTGTGGAGCTCGAAGTCCAGGATGACCATCTCGTGGTCCGGGCTGTCAGGAAACCCCGTCAAGGGTGGGACGAGGCCTTCCGCCGGATGCATCAGCACGGGGATGACGCACTTTTGGATCGGGAGTCGTTGCCGGCTGCGAAATGGGATCGAACCCAATGGCGCTGGTAGCCTCGCGCTTCGAGGTCCACTTGGTGCGTCTGGATCCCTCGATGGGGCGCGAAATCCGCAAGACCCGCCCGTGCCTCATCATCTCGCCGGACGAGATGAACCACCACCTCGACACCGTCATTGTCGCGCCCATGACGACTCAAGGGCGTCCTTACCCGACGCGGGTTCCGGTCAGGTTCCAGAGAAGGACCGGACAGATCGTCCTGGATCAGATTCGAACGGTAGACAAGGTGCGGCTGGTGAAGCGAC
>VBOF01000341.1 GCA_005877855.1 Nitrospirota bacterium
CAGAAACCGGCGGACACGGCCCGGCCAGTTGTGGGAGTGAACCGATTCCGGGATCCAACGGCTGGCTGACGCCAGGCCACGACGGAGGCCCGAAGGAAGTCGGTCATACAGCATTCCGGCGCGCTGCCCCAAGTATCGTGGATACCCGCCGAACAGCTCGTCTCCACCGTGCCCTGCCAAAGCCACAGTGACGGTGCGGCGGGCGACTTGGGAGATGAGGTAGTTGGGAATCGCGGATGAGTCGGCAAACGGTTCGTCGAAGGCCCGGATGATGCGCGGCAACAAATCGACCGCGTGGGGCTCGAGGATCTCTTCATGATGGTCCGTGCCAAACCGCTCCGCGACCAGACGCGCAAACGTCAGCTCATTATAGGTCTCGTCCGCACCTCCATACCCGATCGTGAAGGTCCGGATCCGGCTGTCCGAGACCGTCCGCATCAGAGCCACCAAAGTGGTGGAGTCCATCCCGCCAGAGAGGAACACTCCGAGGGGGACATCGCTGATTAAGTGAAGGCGGATCGCCTCTTTCAGGTGAGCGAGCAGTCGTTCCTCTGCCTCTTCCGCGCCCAGACTGACCGCTTCTGGATCAGGCCTCAGCGACCAGTACCGGCGGACGCGCACCTCGCCTCGCGTAAGAGTCAGGATATGACCGGGCGGCAGCTGACGGATGCCTTCGAAGATCGTCCTGGGCGAGGGCACATACAGGAAGGTCAGGTACTGCCGGAGCGCCTGCGCATCAACTGTCCGCTCTAAGCCCCCGGCGAGCAGCGCCTTGATCTCCGAGGCGAACCAGAACCGGCTGCCCACGTGCGCGTAGAACAAGGGTTTGATCCCCAGCCGGTCGCGAGCCAAGAGGAGGATCTGTCGGTCGCGGTCCCAGAGCGCGAACGCGAACATGCCGCGCAGATGCTCGACGCAAGCCTCGCCGTAATCCTCGTACAGATGCACCAGGACTTCGGTATCGCATTTTGTCTCAAACCGGTGCCCCTTCGTGATGAGAGCATGACGCAGTTCCTGGAAATTGTAGATCTCTCCGTTCATCACGACGCCGATCGTTCTGCGCTCGTTCCAGATCGGCTGGCGTCCCCCAGCCACATCAATGACGCTCAGACGGCGCATAGCCAGGCTGACCGCATCTTCGACATACCGCCCCTCATCGTCTGGCCCACGATGGACCAGGCTTCTGACCATCCGGGTCAAGCGGTCGTCGTCCCGAAATCCAGCAAACCCGCAGATCCCGCACATGATCGTCAAGCCTCACTAACCCGTACTACGCAGTCTTTCAGCCATCGTCATCGTGTCGTTCCAAGAAAAGCTTTGCACGCCATGACCTCTATGGTCGGAGCCCAGGCCTTTTGATCCAGGCCGAAGATCCTGAGAAGGCGATATGCAATCCGGTCGGCCAGCTTCAACATCCTCCGAAAGGTGGGTCTCACTCCCTCCGTCCGCCCATACTCGTCCTCTTGACTTGGCATAGCCATTCGTACTGCCACGCTAGTAAACCCCAGACGAGGCAGATGATGAAGGAAAGCGTCACGGCTGAAGCCGTAGAGATGAAACACGGCAAGTTGCCCCAATCCAATGGCGTTGAGCGCCCGCTTGAGATTCATGTGAACGGGCCCATTGGGCACTCGAATGTACAGCACACCACCAGGGCGGAGTATCCGCCATGCCTCCCCAAGCACGCCAAACGGGTCGCGCAGATGATCGAGGACATTGATAAACGTCACCGCGTCGGCTGATTCGTCAGGGAGGGAGCAGGGCGGCCACTTTTCCGCGTAGGCTTCGAGACCATGCTCCCGCGCATACGCCACTGACTGGACGGAAGGATCAAAGCCGATCGCCCTCCACCCACGTTCGCGGCAGTGGCGAAGGAAGGCTCCCCCTCCACAACCTACGTCTACCAGCATCCCGGCAGCGGGATGACGGTCTGTCAGCCAGCTCAAAGCCTGCACATAAACGTTGGCCCTCCCTCGCCCTATCTGCTCCGTCCGGAAATGCACCCAATAATCATCCCGATAGAAACTCACCGCTTCTTCCTCGGTCGGCATCTGGGCTCGCGCCAAAAGACTGCACTGTCGACACCGAAGCAATTCCTGGCCGTTTCCAACTCGCACCACCGAGGCCGAGGCACATCCGCATGGGCATGGAACAGTATCGGCCGGTGCACACAGAGCCATGGTCATCACGCGCGACATACTTCATAGAGCAACGCCAGCACGCGCCTTGCAGTTCGGTCGGCGGAGAACTCCAGTGCCCGTGCAAGTCCGTTTTGCCGCAACGTGCCCCTCAGATGGCCGACAGTGAGAACTTGCGCCATCGCTTCGGTCATCGCCGGCACGTCCTCTGGGTCGACAAGAAGCGCCGCCTTATCCACGACTTCAGGAATCGCCGCCCTATTCCCTGCGACCACGGGAGCCCCGCATGCCATGGCCTCCAATGCCGGCAGTCCAAAACCCTCCTCAAGGGATGGCAGCACAAACAGCGTGCAACCGCTGTACACAGCCGGGAGATGCGTATCCTCGATCAGTCCTGGAAAAAGAATCCGATCAGTGATTCCAAGATCACGCACCAGGCTTTCGAGCGCCTGTCGATGCTCCCGATCACCGCCAGCCAAAACCAGTTGGTGAGTATCCCGGAGTGCTTTGCTGAGGTTCGCAAAAGCCAGGATCAGCCGCGGGAGATTTTTATGTGGTCGGAAATTCCCTACAGAGAGGATGTACGGAGGCACAATTCCATATCTCGCAGCCACCGAATGCGGCAACGATTCCGGCTTGAACTCCGGCCCAAGGGCGACCGGGATCACAGTCACTTTTCCCGGATTCACGCCAAGCCGC
>VBOF01000165.1 GCA_005877855.1 Nitrospirota bacterium
GCTCCTGCTCGGCGAGGTCCTGCTCGCAGGATTTGCGGTCCTTGCTCAGTTTGTCGACTTCTTGCTTGAGGGAGTCCCGCGTCGCCTGTGCGGTCAGGAGAGGTTGGCGGGCAGCCTCGACCAGCTCGGGGATGCGGCGCTTGCGCTCGGCTATTTCTTCCAGTCGAAGGTCGGCCTCCTGGAGGGCGATCAGTCGGTCGAGGTGCTCTTTCATGGACGAACTGGACGGCGCATCGTCACTCTCTCCCCTCGAGCGGCATGGTGTGGTGGGCCCACCAGGCCTCGAACCTGGGACCAACGGATTATGAGTCCGCCGCTCTGACCATCTGAGCTATGGGCCCCCTAATGCCTACTGCGGCGGATGATGCTCTCGCCCGGCGCGGCTTTTCTCGTTCGGTCTCGTCAACGTTGGTGACCCCTTGCATTCAAGGGGCAACGGGTGCCCCGTACGCCTCCATCGCCCTCACTTGCGAGAAGCCACGGCGGGCTTCGGCCTGATCCGCCTCGCTACGGCATTGCCTACAGACTCTCCACGAAGCTCCGCAGTTTTTTGCT
Source organism: Nitrospirota bacterium (assembly GCA_005877855.1). Taxonomy (GTDB): domain Bacteria; phylum Nitrospirota; class Nitrospiria; order Nitrospirales; family NS-4; genus NS-12. Next base: position 556 of record VBOF01000165.1, read on the forward strand.
CCGGCTCGGGTGACGCAGCTTGCGCAGCGCCTTGGCCTCGATCTGCCGGATGCGTTCCCGCGTGACCGCGAAGTCCTGTCCAACCTCTTCCAGCGTGTGGTCGGTGTTCTCGCCGATCCCAAAGCGCTTGCGCAGGACGCGCTCCTCGCGCGGCGTGAGGGTCTTCAGCGCGTTGTTGATCTGGCGCTGCAGGTCGTAGCGGATGGCTGCGTCCAGTGGCGAGATGGCCTTCTTGTCCTCGATGAAGTCCCCCAGGTGGCTGTCCTCCTCCTCGCCGATGGGCGTCTCCAGCGAGATCGGCTCCTTGGCGATCTTGAGGATCTTGCGGACCTTGTCCAGCGGGAGGTCCATCTTCTCGGCGATCTCTTCAGGCGAGGGTTCACGTCCCAGCTTCTGGACCAGGTGCCGTGAGGTGCGGATCAGCTTGTTGATGGTCTCGATCATGTGCACCGGGATCCGGATGGTGCGGGCCTGATCGGCGATGGCGCGGGTGATGGCCTGGCGGATCCACCAGGTCGCGTAGGTGCTGAACTTGTAGCCGCGCTTGTACTCGAACTTGTCCACGGCCTTCATGAGACCGATGTTCCCTTCCTGGATCAGGTCCAGGAACTGGAGGCCGCGGTTGGTGTACTTCTTGGCGATGCTGACCACGAGGCGCAGGTTGGCCTCGACCAGCTCGGCCTTGCCGCGCTTGACCTTCTCCTCAGCCTGGTCCAACAGCTTGACACTCTCGCGGAGCTCCTCGGCGGGAACCAGGGACTCGGCCTCGATGCCCCGGATGCGGCGCCGCGCGTTCTGGGCGGCCTTCTCGATCTCGTGAAGGACATCCATGGGAACGCTGGTCTTGCGGCGGACCGCGATGAGCCCTTGCCGCCCGCGGCTCAGCTTGAGGAGCAGGGCGGTGCCTTCCTCGCCCGCCACGCCGAGCCGGCGCCGGCAGTACGCGAGCTCGCGCTCGCAGGCCGCGATCTCCTGCGCGAGATCCCGCACCCGCTGGATCAGGCGCTCGCGCTGGATCGGATGGAGGTTCAGGCTGTCCAGCTTCTCCGCGACCTGGCGGCGGGCATCGTTGAGCTTGGTCTTGACCTCTTTCCGCTTGGCCGGGCTCAGGTTGGGCTTCCGGTTTCGGGCGTAGAGCGCAAGCAGCCCCTTGGCCAGCGCCTTGCCTTTGCGCACGCTCTCCAGCGTGTGCTTGCGGAGCTCCTCGTCGTCTTGCTGGACGACTTCATCGAACTCCTCTTCCACGCCCGCCGAGACCACTTCCCGGATCGGAACCTTGTTGGTCTTGACCTGATCGATGAGGGCAAAGACGGCCTTGATCGTCATCGGCATCCCGAGGGCGACCGTCGAGATGTCCTGCTTGCCCTCCTCGATGCGCTTCGCGATCTCGATCTCACCCTCGCGGCTGAGCAGCGAGACGCTGCCCATCTCCTTGAGGTACAGCCGGACGGGATCGTCGGTGCGGGCTAGGTCGCCCGGCGTCAGGTCGATTTTCTTCTCCTCTTCCTCGGTCTCCCCGACCTCTTCGGCTTCCTCCGTTGTGCTCTCGCCATCGGACATCATCTGCTGGTACCGCTCCCCTTCGGGGGAATCGATGATCTCGATGTCCATCTCGCCAAACATGGTCATCAGGCTGCTCAGCCGCTCAGACGAAACCATGTCGGCGGGCAGGGTCGTGTTGAGGTCGCGGTACGTGAGGAAGCCCTTCTCCTTGCCCATGGAGATCAGGCGCTTGACTTCGTCCGTCTTGTCTTCCTTACGCGTTGACACTCCCAACCTCGCTCAGCGGTACTGGTCCGGCGCTCAGGAGGCGCTGTCGCTCCTGCTGCAACGTGTTCTGGCGGAGCATGAGCGAGCGCGCGGCCTCCGCCTGCCCGGCCCGCTCGGCAGCCATCTGGGCCGCCTTGACTTCCTGGATCTCGTCCACGATGCGTCTGAGCCTCAAGGCTTTCAGGCTGTCGCGAAACGCCGTGCCGGCGTCGTCGTAAGGCAGCTCGCTGAGCGACAGCGCGCGCACGACGCCCCCGCACTGGGGATCGTCCTGGAGGCTGATGATGGCCTCGTTCACCGCCGGCTCGCCGCGCTCGTTCCGCCGCTCCAGGATCAGCCCGATCAGCCGCCGAGCCCGGGGATCCGTAAAGTCGTCTGCCGCCAGTTGCGCCAGCATCGGCGGCGTCAGCTTGTCGTGGAGGAGCAGCCGCACGAGCACCTCTTCATCCTTGGGGAGCGGCGCGCTCTCGACCGGACCCACAGAAGCGTCACCAGACGCGTGGTCGACAACTGAGGCATGGCTTGTGAGTTGCCGGTAGCGTTCCACTAAGACCTTCTCATCCAGCCCCAGTCGGTCGGCGACGTGGTGGAGGGCCGCGGCCTTCTCGACCGGATTGCTCAGCTTTTGCAACAATGCCAGGACCTCCTCCACACACCGCACGCGGTCCTCCACGCTGCCTTGTAGGCCGGTCGCCAGGCTGCCCGCAACGGTGAAGTCCAGCAGCGAGGGCGACTGCCGGATCAGCGTGGTGAAGGCCTCCGGGCCGCGCGAGCGGACGAACGTGTCCGGGTCTTCGCCCTGCGGGAGGCTCCCCACCTGGACGGCGAGGGCCGATCCGAGAAACAGGTCCAGCGTCCGCAGCGCCGCGCGCACGCCGGCCGCGTCTGGATCGAACAGCAACACGACCCGCCGGGTGAAGCGCCGGACAAGGTCGACATGCTCGGACGTGAGGGCCGTGCCCAGGGTGGCGACCACGTTGGTCACACCAGCCTGATGCAGCGCGATCGCATCGAAGTACCCTTCGACGATCACGACCTGCTCCTCTCGCGTGATGCCCTCGCGTGCGATCTCAAGCCCGTACAGCGTGCGCCCTTTCCGGAACAGCGGAGTTTCCGGCGAGTTCAGGTACTTGGGCACCCCGTCATCAATCACGCGCCCCCCGAAGCCGATGACGCGCTTCTGGAGGTCGCGGATCGGCAGGATAACCCGCCCGCGGAAGCGGTCGTAGTAGCCAGAGGCATCGCCGGGCTTTTTGCCGCCTTGATCCCGCGCGACGATCAGGCCGGCCGCTGCAAGATCCTCGACCGTCCACCCACCCTTGGCCTGCTTGCCACCCTTGGTCAGCGCCTTCAGCACTCCATCCCACGCCTGGGGCGCATAGCCGATGCCGAACCGCTCGATCGTCTCCGCCGTGATCCCCCGCTGCTTCAGGTAGACGCGCGCCGGCTCGGCGGGCGGATCTTTCAGCAAGGTTTTGTGGAAGAACTCGGCCGCCGCCTTGTTCAGCTCGACAAGTCGTTCCACTTGTTCCGCCCGCTGCTTGGCCGCCGGCGAGGCCGGCTTCTCCTCGACGCGGATGCCGTACTTCTCGCCGAGGTTCCGCACCGCCGTCGGGAAGCTTGCCCCCTCAACCTTCATCAAGAGCGTAAAGACGTTGCCCCCCTCGCCGCAGCCGAAACAGTGGAACATCTGGCGCGAAGGACTGACGATGAAGGAAGGAGTCTTCTCCGAGTGGAAGGGGCAAAGGCCCTTAAAGTTCTGCCCTGCCTTACTGAGCGAGAGGTGGGCACTGACGACTTCGACGATATCGGCCCGGTCTCGAATCCGATTGATGATATCTTCCGGGATCAACCCTCGATCCACCCTGCCCCCCGATCCAAGCGAGCCTCTATCCGAACCTTTTAAATTAACAGAAGGATCGCCAACTTGTCAAAGACCCATCGGTTAACCAGGGGGCCACATCATCTGGCGACCTCCCAGAACATGTACATGCAGGTGGAAGACCGTCTGTCCGCCCTCCCTGCCGGAGTTCGCCACGACCCGGTAGCCTGATTCGGCAATCCCCTTTTTCTTGGCCACACGGGCCGCCGTCTCCAAGAGACGCCCCAAGAGGGTCCGATCGCCCGCGTCGTTCAAGCCGCCGACATGCCGCTTGGGAACCACTAGCACGTGGACCGGCGCTTGCGGGTTGATGTCCTCGAACGCGAACATCTCGTCGTCCTGCAGGACGACCTTGGACGGAAGCTGCCCCGAGCTGATCTTGCAAAAGAGACAATCCATCACGAGTCATTACCCCCGAGACTGTTTTTCCTCGAGCCCGCCCTTGCCGAACCGCCGGGCCAGCTCCTGGTATATCTCGGCCGGCGGAATCTCGTGATAGCCGAGCGCGACCAGCAGATGAAATAGGAGGTCCGCCGCCTCGTGCACGATCTCCTCGCGCTTCTGCCCTTTGGAGGCGAGGATCACTTCCCCAGCCTCCTCGGTCACCTTCTTCAAGACTTTGTCCTGGCCGGCCTTCAGCAGCGAAGCCACGTAGGACTCCGGGGTCGGAGCGCGCTTGCGCTCCAGGATGGTCTCGTAGAGCCGGTCGAGCACACCCCCATGCGACTCGGTGGTCTTGACGCCGCCTTCGCACGAGGCCACCAGATCCGAGAGCCGGCTGAAGAAACACGCCCGCTCGCCGGTGTGGCAGGCCGGTCCGTCCGGCGTGACCGTGATCAGCAGGGTGTCCTGATCGCAGTCCACGAAGATCTCCCGGACCCGCTGGCGGTGGCTTGACGTCGCGCCCTTCTCCCACAGGACTTGACGCGAGCGGCTCCAGAAATGCGTGATCCCGGTCTCCAGCGTCTTCTCCAGCGCCTCGCGGTTCATGTAAGCCACCATCAGCACCGTCCCATCCCGCCAGTCCTGCAGGACGGCGGGGATCAAGCCCTTTTCGTCGAACTTCAGCGCCGAGACGGCAGCGTCGTCCATTAGATTCTCCTCACGGGCGGACTACCCTCACCGGAATGCCGCGGGCCCTCAGATAGTCCTTGGCCTCGCGGATCGTGTATTGCCGATAATGGAAGATCGAGGCCGCCAGTACGGCGTCCGCCTGGCCCACGGCAAACCCCTCGTAGAGGTGTTCCAGCGTGCCCGCGCCGCCGGACGCGATCACGGGAATCTCGACGGCTTCCGACACGGCGGCGGTCAGCGCCAGGTCGTACCCTGCCTTCGTCCCGTCCTGATCCATGCTGGTGAGCAGAATCTCTCCCGCGCCGAACGAAGCCATCCGCCTGGCCCACGCGACGGCGTCCTGCCCTGTCGGCCGCCGTCCGCCGTGCGTGTACACCTCCCAGCCGCTGCCGGACCGCTTCGCGTCGATTCCTGTACGCTTTGCGTCTATGGCCACGACGATGCACTGCGTGCCGAAGCGCTCCGCCGCCTGCCGGACGAGCTCCGGGTTCGAGACGGCCGCCGTGTTGATGCTCACCTTGTCGGCGCCGGCCCGGAGCAGGTCGCGGATATCGTCGAGCGTCCGGATGCCGCCACCCACCGTCAGTGGCATGAAGACCTGTTCGGCCGTACGGCACACCACGTCGAGGAGGATCTTGCGCTCCTCATGCGAAGCCAGGATGTCCAGGTAGCAAAGCTCGTCGGCCCCCTCCGCATCGTAAGCGCGCGCCACTTCGACCGGATCGCCGGCATCCCTGAGGTTGATGAACCCCACTCCCTTGACGACACGCCCTTCTTTGACGTCCAGGCAGGGAATGATGCGCTTGGCCAGCACGCCAGTCTCTTCAATTCACGGCGGCAATCGCCGCCCGCAGATCGAGCATGCCTTCGTAGAGGGCCTTCCCGACGATCGCGCCGATCACCTTCGGCCCCAGCGCGCGCAGTTGCCGGAGGTCCTCGGTCCGCATGATCCCGCCGGAGGCGATCAGCGGCACCGGACAGGTCCCCGACATGCGCCGCAGGCCCTCAAGATTCGGTCCCTCCAGCATCCCGTCCCGCGCGATATCGGTGTAGACCACGGCGTAGACGGCGAGCCCCGTTAAGCGGCCGACAAAGTCGTGGACGTCCTCATCGGCGACCTCGGTCCATCCCTTCACCGCAACCTTGCCACCCTGGGCGTCGACGCCGACGAGCACGCGGCCCGGGAAGCGATCACAGGCCTCTTCGACCACGGCCCGATCGCGGACAACGGCCGTCCCCAGGACGACCCGCTCCGCCCCGGAGGAGAGATAGGCTGAAACCGTCTCCACCGTGCGGATGCCCCCGCCAACCTGGACTGGGATGGACACGGCTTTGAGGATTGTCTCGATCGCCTTGCGGTTCTGCGGGGTTCCCTGGACGGCCCCATTCAGGTCCACAACATGCAGGAGCTGAGCGCCTTCGTTCTCCCAGCGGCGGGCCACGTCCGCCGGCTCCGGCGAATAGACTGTCTCCTCCTGCATCCGTCCTTGGCGCAAGCGGACGCAGCGTCCGTCCTTCAGGTCGATCGCCGGGATCACGATCACGGCGCAGTCTCCGCGACGCCCGCTTGGGTCTGCATCGGCTTACCCAGGGGAAAGCCACGCAGCACGTGGCCGACGGCAGAATCCGCCAGCTGTTCCACCGTGAGGTAGCGCGCCCCCCGCTCGAGGAAACCTGTGATGTCTTCAATCATCGGTCGCTGGAGTTCGTAGTAATCGCCCGTCCACAGGACTTCGCCGTCCTTCACGCTGACGAGCCGGACGGTAAAGCCCACTGCGGCGGCGTCTTCAGGCCGATCCAGGGCGATCGCGCTGCCCTTTCGTTCCTTGTAAACCTCCACATTGCCTTCCAGAACGGCTTCCACCCCCAGCCGTTGGCCGAGCTCACGCAGCTGCGCGCGGCTGACTACCGACGCCCGGAGGGTGGGCATGGCCTCCCGAACAGAGCGGAGCGAGATGACCGCGATGCCCTCGCGAGCGTTGAGCTTCCGGTAGAACAACTCGGCAAGCTTTTCAGCGGCGATGGGAGGCGGCGCCGGCTCCGCGTATCCGCGTCCCTGCCCCGGCGTCTTCGGGGTGACAGTGAACGGGAGCACCGCGATCCGAACGACGCGGTACTGCTCGAGCTTCGGTGAGGTGATCGCTTCGTTGGTCGTGCCGCCGCATCCAGACACCACACCTGCCACGATGACGGCCAGGGGCAGTCTCGACGGCTTCATGAGAGGCCTCCGAAGTTCTGGATGATCCGCAGCCCTTCGCTTTGGCTCTTCTCCGGATGGAACTGGCAGGCGAAGATGTTGTCGCGCGCGACGCTGGAAACGAAGGGCCGCCCGTAGTCGGTCATCGTGCACGCGACGGACTGATCATCGGGCACGACGTAATACGAGTGGACGAAATACATGAACGCGCCATCGGGCACGCCGTCGAGCACGGGCGAGCGCTTCCCGATCGCGATCGAGTTCCATCCCATGTGCGGCACCTTCATCAGCGTCGGGGAGCCCCCTGACGCAAACCGGACGACCCGCCCGGGAATCACGCCGAGCCCCCGGTGCGTCCCGAACTCTTCGCTTTCGCTGAACAGGAGTTGAAATCCCAGGCAGATGCCGAGAAAAGGCTTGCCGGCGCGAATCGCCCCCAGGACCGGCTCCACGAGCCCGTGCCGCTCCAGATTGCGCATGCAATCGCCGAAGGCGCCCACGCCGGGCAACACCACGTGGCTCGCGTCGGCGATCGCCTGCGGGTCGCGCGTGACCGTGGCGAGGTGCCCGACGGACTCGAAGGCCTTGTGGACCGACTTCAGGTTGCCCATGTCGTAATCAACAATCGCAATCATCGCTTCGCAGCCCACGTTATTCGTTATACGTTAATCGTTAAACGGCAAGCATTGGCTGGCTTCATCACGTTTAACGAATAACGATTAACGGTTTCACAGTGACCCTTTCGTGGAGAGCACGCCCTTGACCCTGGCATCGATTGCCACCGCCTGGTCCAGGGCCTTGGCCAGCGCCTTGAAAATGGACTCCATGACGTGGTGCGGGTTCCGTCCGTACGCCACGTTTACGTGCAGGTTCATGGCCGCGTGCGTTGTCAAGGCCTGAAAGAAGTCCTCGAACAGGTAGAGGTCGAAGCCTTTGATCCGCCGGTGCGGCAATTTGACGTTATAGACAAGGTAGGGCCGGCCGCTGAGGTCCACCGTGACCTGCGCCAACGTCTCGTCCAGCGGCACCCAGGCGGTCCCGAACCGCCGGATCCCCTCCTTCTTGCCGAGCGCCTTCTTCAGGGCCTCGCCCAGGACGATGCCGATGTCCTCCACCGTGTGGTGATCGTCGATGTGCGTATCGCCGCTGGCCTTGACCGTCAGATCGAAGAAGCCGTGCTTGGCCAGCAGGTCCAGCATGTGATCCAGGAACGGGATCGTCGTGCTGACCTGCCGCTTACCAGTCCCGTCCAGGGTCAGCCCAATCTTGATCCGGCTTTCGGTCGTGTTCCGCTCGATCGTCGCCCGCCGCGCGGTCTTCATCTCATGCGGGCTTCCACGGACTGCGCGTGCGCGCCGAGCCCCTCCATGTTCGCCAAGCGGACGATGTGGTCCTTGGCCTTGACCAAGTCTTCCTTGGCGTACGACACAATGTTGGACTTCCTCACGTACGACTCCAGGGACAGGGCAGAGTGGAAGCGGGCCGCGCCGCCGGTCGGAAGGATGTGGTTGGGACCGGCCACGTAATCGGCCACGGCCGGGGCCGTGTACCGCCCGATGAACAGCGCGCCGGCATGGCGGACCTTCTCGATGTACTCGAAGGGATTGTCCACGGAGAGCGACAGATGCTCCGGGGCGATCTCGTTCGCGAGCGCGAGCGCGTCCTCCATCGTGGGCACGATGAAGGCCATCGAATTGCGCTCGATGGCGCGGGCGGCAATTTTGCGCCGCGCGAGCGCCTTGAGCTGTTCCTTGACCATCCTGAGGACTTCTTTCGCCAGCGGCGCCGACGTGGTCACGAGCCACACCGCCGCGCTCTCGTCGTGCTCCGCCTCGCAGAGCAGGTCCGCAGTGACGTGGGCCGGATTGGCCCCGCCGTCCGCGATGACCAGCAGTTCGCTCGGGCCGGCGATCATATCGATGTCCACGGTCCCGTATACCAGCCGCTTGGCGGTCGCCACGAAGAGGTTGCCCGGCCCGAAGATCTTGTCCACGCGGGGTATCGTCTTCGTGCCGTACGCCATGGCCGCGATCGCCTGCACGCCCCCGATGCGGTACACCTCGTCCACGCCGGCGATGTCCGCCGCCACCAAGAGATAGGGGCTCAGCTCGCCTTTGGGCGCCGGCACACACATGATGATCCGTTTGACCCCGGCCACCTTGGCCGGGATCGCGCTCATCAGCACCGACGACGGATAGATGGCCTTGCCACCCGGCACGTAGAGCCCGATCACGTCCAGAGGCAGGATCGTCTGGCCGAGTGTGATGGTGCCGTCCTGCCACATCCAGGTCTGCGTGCGCGGCTTTTCCCGCTCGTGGAAGACCATGATCCGGTGGGCTGCGTACCGCAACGCGTCGCCTTCCTCCTTGCGGATCTTGTAGTAGGCCTCCTTGATCTCGTCGGGGCTCACCCGGAACTGGCTCGGCTTCAACGAGAACTTGTCGAACCGGCGGGTATAGCGGCTCACCGCGGCGTCCCCACCCCGCTCCACGGCCTTGAGGATCGTCTTTACCGCGGCCTCGATCCTGCCGCCGCCGAGGTTGGATCGCGAGACGATCTTTTTGATGGCCGCCTTGTACGTCCGATCAGTCGTCGCAATGACCCTCATGAGCGCCCTCCCTGAAGCCCGGCCCGCAGCGCCTCGATCAAGTCGTTCATCCGGCGGTACTTCAACTTGAGGCTGGCTCGGTTCACGATGAGACGGGCCGTGCATTCCGCAATGACATCTGTCACAACCAGGTTGTGCGCGCTCAGGGTTTTCCCGGTCGAGACCAAATCCACGATGAGATCCGCCAATCCCACCAGCGGGGCGAGTTCCACCGATCCGTACAGCTTGATGATCTCGATGGGGATCCCCTTCTGCGTGAAGTGCCGCTCCGTCATATTCGGGTACTTCGTCGCCACCCGCAGACGCGTCGCATGCCGGCCGCTAGGAACGTCGCCGGCCCGCGCCTGCGGCTTCCGCAGCGGCGAGGTCGGGGAACCCGTTGCTCTTCCACGTGCAACGGGTCGTGAGCCGCGTTCAGGTTGCGGCGCGGCCACGGCCAGGCGGCAGGATCCGAACCCCAGGTCAAGCGGCTCGAAGACGTCGGTCGCCTGCTCCATCAAGATATCCGCGCCGACGACCCCCGCATCTACGACTCCGTATTCCACGTAGGTGGGGTCGTCGCTAGGCCTGACGATCATGAGCGTAGTCCCGCTGGCCGGATGCTCGAAGATCAGCCGGCGGCTTTCGGGCGAAATATCCTTGGGCGCCAAGCCCACGCGTTTGAAGAGGTCGATCGCGGGCTCCAGCAGCTTGCCCTTGGAGAGAGCGATGGTGAGGGTGTCCTTCATACCCGCTCCGCCTCACGACGGACCTGCGCTCCCAGACCAGCGAGCTTGGCGTCCAGACGCTCGTAGCCGCGATCCAGGTGATAGACGCGGGACACGCGAGTCTCGCCTTCGGCCGCCAGGCCGGCCAGGATGAGACAGGCGCTGGCCCTTAGATCGGACGCCATGACCGGCGCCCCGCTCAGACGCTCGACCCCGGTGACGACGGAATGGTTCCCTTCGATCCGGATGTCCGCCCCCATGCGTTGAAGCTCCAACACGTGGAGGAACCGGCTCTCAAACACGGTCTCGGTGATCACGCTGCTGCCGCGGGCAAGCGCCATCAGCGCCATCATCTGCGCCTGCATGTCGGTCGGAAAGCCCGGATAGGGCAAGGTCTTCACATCCACCGCCCTGAGCGGTCCGCCGGCTCGCACCTGGATCGCCTCCTTTTCGACTTTGAGCGCCACCCCGGCCTCCTGGAGCTTGGCGAGCAGGGCATCGCAGTGGTCGGGCCGGCACCGGACCACACGCACCTCGCCGCCCGTGATGGCTCCTGCGATGAGATACGTGCCTGTCTCAACACGGTCTGGCACAATCTCATGGTCGGCGCCGCGCAGTTCCGGCACACCGTCGATCGTGATGACATCCGTGCCGGCCCCTGAGATCCGAGCGCCCCGCTTGATCAGGAAACTAGCCAGGTCAGAGACCTCCGGCTCGCTGGCGGCGTTCTCCAGGACCGTGGTCCCATCCGCCAGGGAGGCCGCCATCATAACATTCTCGGTGCCGGTGACGGTTGGGATGTCAAAGTTGATCCGTGCACTCTTGAGCCGCCCGCGGACGCAGGCATGCACGTTGCCGTGCTCGATGCGGATCTCGGCACCCATCTTCTCCAGCGCGGCGAGGTGGAGGTTGATGGGCCTGGCGCCGATGGCGCATCCTCCTGGCAGTGCCACAATCGCTTCGCCCCACCGAGCCAGCAGCGGGCCGAGCGCCAGGACGGACGCGCGCATCGTCTTGACCAGTTCGTACGGGGCCTGGCACGAGGCCACCCCAGGCAGCGTGATCGTATAGCGATCCCCGCGGGCCTCGACGCTCGCGCCTAAGTGGGTGAGGACCTTCGACATGGTCAGGACGTCCCGCACGGCCGGCACGTTGGTCAGGGTGCTTGTTCCCTTGCCCAGGAGGATGGAGGCCAGGATAGGGAGCGCAGCGTTCTTGGCCCCGCTGATGCTGACCTCGCCTGTGAGACGCCGGCCTCCCTGAAGGACCATGCAGTCCATCACGTCCCCCTCGCCCCTCCCGCACCCACCCGTGCGACAAGCACTCGTTCGATGCCGGCCGCATCCTTCCGGCACTCAAGAGAGATGAAGGCGCCAGTCTGTTGCGACAAGCGCCGAACCTGATCAGCCTGGCCGCGCCCAAGTTCCAGGACCAGGTGCCCGCCCCCCTTCAGCAGCTCCGGTGCGCCGCGCAGGAGCCGGCGGTGATAGTCCAGCCCGTCCGTTCCAGCCGCCAGCGCCAGGCGCGGCTCATACCACGCGACTTCCGGCTGCAGCGCGTCAAGCTCACCAGCGGGGACATACGGCGGATTGGAGACGATGACGTCGAAGACCCCGTCTGGCGAGACCGAAAACGCCGTCAACAGATCGCCCTGGACAAACCTGATGCGATCGCCCACGCCGTGGCAAAGCGCGTTGGCCCGCGCTACCGCCAGGGCCGGCGCCGAAATGTCCACCGCGACCACTGTCGCGTCGGAGCGCCCCCGCGCCAGCGACACGGCGATGCACCCTGACCCGGTTCCCACATCGAGCACGCGCGGTCCCCTGATGTCCAGAACGGCCTGGAGGGTTGCCTCGACGAGAAGCTCGGTCTCCGGCCGTGGGATCAAGACGTCCGGCGTCACTGCCATCTCCAGGCCGCGGAATTCCTGCGTGCCGAGCAGGTACTGTAGCGGCTGGCGTTTCGCGCGACGCCTGATGAGGGTCCAGGCCCGCTCGGCCTGCACGGAGGAGACCGCCCTATCCCCCTCGACGACCAGCGTATGGAGAGGGAACCCCAAGACTGACGCGAGCAGCCAGTCGGCTTCCCGGACCGGATCGGCGATCTCAGCCGCCTGCAAAACGTCCCACGCCTGCCGGCGTAAGGTGCTTACTTTCATTTCTCCACCGACTCCAGGGTCTGGTTCGCGGCGATCAGCGCGTCCACGATTTCGTCCAGATCGCCGTCTAGGACCTGATCCAACCGGTGCAGGGTCAGGCCGATGCGATGGTCGGTCACCCGGTTCTGCGGGAAGTTGTAGGTGCGAATCTTCTCGCTCCGGTCGCCGGTGCCTACCTGGGACCGCCGCTGCTGGGCGATCTCGTTCTCCTGTTTTTCCCGCTCCAGTTCCATGATGCGAGTCCGGAGGTTGCGCATCGCCTTGTTGCGGTTCTTGAGTTGCGAGCGCTCGTCCTGGCACGTCACGACGATCCCGGTGGGGATGTGCGTGATCCGGACGGCCGAATACGTCGTGTTGACGCTCTGCCCGCCCGCCCCGGAGGAGCAGAACGTGTCGATCTTCAGGTCCTTGGCATCGATCTGGACCTCCACCTCCTCCGCTTCCGGCATGACCGCCACCGTGACCGTGGAAGTATGGATCCGCCCGCTGGCTTCCGTCGCCGGCACCCGCTGGACCCGGTGCACGCCGCTCTCGTGCTTGAGCCGGCTGTAGGCCCCTTTCCCCTCGATCAGGAGGACGGCTTCCTTCACGCCGCCGATCTCGGTGAAGTTGGAGTCCACGATCTCGATCCGGAAGCGACGCCGCTCGGCGTAGCGCGTGTACATGCGAACGAGTGCGGCGGCGAAGAGCGCGGCCTCATCCCCGCCGGTGCCGGGTCGGATCTCGAGAAAGGTGTTCTTCTCGTCCCGGGGGTCCTTGGGGGTCAACAGCTCCCGGGCGCGCGCTTCCAGCTCGACCCGCTTGGCCTCCAGTTCCTTGAGCTCTTCGCGGGCCAGGTCCTTGACGCCGGGCTCGCCGCGCGGATCGCGCAGCATCTCCTCGGCCTCGACGACATGCTTGAGCAGAGCGCAGAACTCCTGGTAGAGCTCCGCCTGAGCAACCAGCTCCGAGCGCTCCTTGTTGAGCTTCTGGATCTGGGTCGGCTGCGACAAGACCGCGGCGTCCGACAGCTGGCGGTCAATCTCCTCCACCCGCTGCGCGGCGGCCTCCAGCTTGGTCAGCAGGAGTGACTCTTTGACGGCGGTCATGACCTTCGCGCCCCCCTCAAAAAACAACAACACCTGCCCCACAGGAGGCAGGCGTTGCCGGGAGTCCTTCTAGAACCGCAGATGCGATCAGGCGGTCTTCTTGCGCACGTACTTCTTCTTGAAGCGCTCCACACGTCCTTCGGAGTCCACGATCTTCTGCGTCCCCGTAAAGAAGGGGTGGCAGTTGGAACAGATGTCCAACTTGATGTCGCCCACCGTCGAGCGGGTCTTGAACTTGAACCCGCACGCGCAACTGACCGTCGCCTCCCGGTACTCCGGATGAATCCCGGC
>VBOF01000314.1 GCA_005877855.1 Nitrospirota bacterium
GGCAGCCAAGGGGATCCTCGCAGCGAATGCGGGCGCCTGCTTCCCATGGCGTACGGCCTGAGAACGCATGGGCATGGGCCGCGCGGCACCGTTGACACGTGCGTGGATCGTTCCGCGCCATGTAAATGTAGAGCGTGGGTCTTGCTCCCACCGTGGGCAGTTCAATCCGGAGCGGTAGCAGGTAAGCAATAAGGCTTTGGGGCTTAATGCGGCCCTGTCGGACCTCTACGTCATGCAGTTCCCAGCAAAAGAGCAGCCCTAGGATAGCGAGCAAGCTGGGAACCTCTTCCGGGATGATAAGGGCGGCAATAATGACGGTCATGCCTTTTCGTCATGAGCAAAGCGTATTCCTTTTCTGTTCATCCCCCTTTTCTCAATCTCGTCGGAGTTGTCATTGGTCTTAACCCTGGAACGTCGTTTCTTGCGTGTAAACCCTGAAGGTCACTGAATACAACAGTAGTTTTTCCTGCCGATTGGTCTGATGGATCAGGCGGAAGGGAAGGAGAAAGCAGTGAAAAGCTGCCATCACGCTAGATCTGTGATTAAAAAAGGGGATCGGCACCTGTCGGTGACTGGCCCGTGAAAACCCTTTTGATGTGATGCAGCAGGACTTAACGAGGCCAGTCCCCAGCCCCGTTGGAAGAATACATCAGGGATCGAATCAGCCTGTTTTGACGTGCGACCATCCCATCGTACTGAGGTTTTGTCAGGAAGCAGTCACGTTCTTTCTGCGTGAATTCCCTGAAGAAGTTTCGGGTTACCTGCAGCGCGTCCTTGGAATAGCCTGATTGTTCGAGGAATTCCGCCGAGCGTAGGTAGGCGGCAGCGCAGATCAGGGTATGGTGTCCCTTCGTGGCTTGGGCGAGCGCTTGGCGATACCAGGAAAGAGCCGCCTGAGGATTCGTCTCTTCGAGTAGCATAGCGCTCAAAAGTCTGAGGGCAAGCTGATCATGATCTGTGATCTTACCGCCTTTGCCGTGGTGGATCAGGTCGTGAATGTCCTGCTCTGACACCTGCACGGGTCCACGCTGGCTGCTCAGCCGGTTGTCGAGCTCCGTTGCTGCCGGCCATCGCCCTTCAAGAGGAATAATGACACAGCGGCAGCCAAGGGGATCCTCGCAGCGGATGCGGGCGCCTGCTTCCCATGGTGTACGGCCTAAGAACGCATGGGCGTGGGCCGCGTGGCACCGTGGACATGTGCGTGGATCGTTCCTCGCCATGAAAATGAAGAGGATTGGTCTGGCTCCCAGCGTGGGCAGTTCAATCCGTAGCGGTATCAGATAGGCCAGAAGGGTTTTGGGCTGAATGCGGCCCTGTCGGACCTCTACGTCATGCAGTTCCCAGCAAAAGAGCAGCCCCAGAACAGCAAGGAGGCTGGGAACCTCTTCCGGGATGATCAGGAGAGCAACAATACCGGTCATGCCTCTTCATCGTAAGCAAAGCCTGTTCCCTTAATCTATTCATCTGCCCTTTTCTCAATCTCATCCGGGTTGTCATCGGTCTCAGCCCTGGACAGCGTCTCTTTCGATGTAAAACCTGAAGGTGACTGCGTACACCTCTAGTTTTCCTGCACACTGACTTGTAAAAGATATGTAAAAGAATTATAAAGGGCTTGTGAAAAGAAAAAGGGGTCCGGCTACTTTGGAAAGAGTAGCCGGTCCCCTTTTAGTGCGTGTGAAAGCCGGGCTGTAAGCCGGATTCTGTGCCGGTTCGTCCTTGCGGACGAAGCGGCGGCGGTCATTTCTCTGGGGCCCGGATTGCTCCGGGCCTCGTGCGGCCTACCCGAGGGCCCCGACCGGGCCGATCGTCGAGGAGCAGCACCGGTGTCCCGCTCCTCACGCCCTCCTATTTGGCCTTGCTCCGGGTGACGCTTGCCGGCCAGCCGTGTCGCCACGACCGCGGTGGGCTCTTACCCCGCCTTTTCACCCTTGCCTGATCCGACATTCGTGAGAACGCCGGCCATCGGCGGTGTGCTTTCTGTTGCGCCGGTGTCGGATCGCTCCGCCTGGGCGTTACCCAGCACCCTGCCCTAGGAGTCCGGACTTTCCTCCGGCCTCTTGCGAGACCGGCGACCACCCGCCCGACTCCCACACGCGAAGCCATTATAGCAGAACACCAGACCATATCCGAATTCTTGCGGGTGGCAGCGAGTGGGACCCGGGCGGAGCGCGACTTGCTTGGTTCATGGCCGGCCAGCCGCGTCGTAGGTGCGACTTGCTTCGCTTCGCGGAGCACCCAAGATGCGCTGGCCGGTCGGCGGAGCGCGAGCACGTCCGGGTGACTCGCTGACAGGACCCGCTCTTCACAGTTTCTTCTTCCGTTTTTGTGTGCTACTTTGCCACCCTATGGCGACCGCCACCGGATGGATCGGGATGGACGAATCAGGCAAGGGCGACTACTTCGGTCCGCTGGTGATCGCCGCCGTCCACGTCACGCCGCGCGCGGCGGCGGATCTGGAGGCCCTCAACGTCCGCGACAGCAAGAAGATCTCCGACGGGATGATCAAAAAGCTGGCGGTCGACATCCGCGTCCTGTGCCAGCACAGCATCGTCGCCATCGGGCCGGAGCGCTACAACGAGCTGTACAAAAAGATCCGCAACCTCAATCGCCTGCTGGCCTGGGGCCACGCCAAGGTGCTGGAGAATCTCCTCGAGCAGGTGCCCAATTGCGAGCTTGCCATTGCCGACCAGTTCGGGGACGAACGGCTGATCCTGAACGCGCTGCAAGAAAAGGGACGGAAGATCCGCCTCGTGCAGCGACACAAGGGCGAAGAAGACATCGCCGTCGCCGCCGCCTCCATCGTCG
>VBOF01000315.1:0-891 GCA_005877855.1 Nitrospirota bacterium
ATAAAGAGTGCAAATTGTGTCTCCCTTCTTAGCGGTGTATCGTTCTCCTCCATAGACCGAATCAAGGTCTTTCGTAAACGTGAACAAAGAAATATTCCGAACCGTGAACGTGAATTCCTTGCCGCCTCTATCGGTAGAGGCGATTACATCTCCGACGTGAATCACATCCGGCAATTTGTTTGGTCCATCAGCTCTCATCTCCTCACTCACACTACAGACGGACGTGATCAAATAATCTGAGCAGAAGTGGGTGCGCCAGGGGCGATCTTTCACATGTATCGAATCGGCCCACTTTTCATCCTTGATGTTGACCTCACTACGATTTGCAATGCCGATCATTATGATGACTATTCCTACAGTAACAGGCAATGCGACCAGCGCGGCGACACACTTGCCACGGCGCCTCTGCTGTATCGCCTCAGCCAACTGCAAGAGAACAAGACCTGGCGCTAGCGCAAGGACTAGGCCTATAGAGTTAGCGACGTTTTGTGAACTAAGAGTGTCCCAAAGCGCTCCCAATCCCTCCTTGAACAGGGTCATCGCCAAGCCGACAATGATCACAAGTATAGAAGCAACAATCCACGTCCATCCCAAAATGCGGACGATCTTGGTCAGGATGGTCATGAGGTCCTCTTAATCTGCATCACGGCGTGGAAGAACCAAAAACAGGGTCAGGATGAGCTAGCCCAGACTGTCCCATTTTCGTGCACCCGCACCCCTATTAAGGCCCTGAAGCGTGCCAATCTTTGTGGTGAAGCCGGCCTTCTTCAAGAACGCACCAGTACTCCCGACAGAACTTGAAAACTCCGCTAGGGAGAGGATTTTTGGCCTTGGGGTTATGAAAGTAATACATCTCGGAGCCCAGTGGCTCACGGACGTTGACGATGTCCA
>VBOF01000315.1:915-4164 GCA_005877855.1 Nitrospirota bacterium
ATCGCTGCCTTAATGGCCAACGGAAATGAGAAATCAGGCCAGTAACCCGTCGTCTCCGATCCATTGATCGCGATGATATATCCGTCTTCTGGACCGATGAGGCCCTTCTCACGGCATTTCGTGTACACCTTCAACTTCTTTTCGAGCGCGTGTGTGTACCTCAGCAGAATTTTCTCTTCTGGAACTGCTTCGATTCTCCCGTTCGCCGGAAGAGGCACTGCATCCTCGGTGTCGCCTGCTTCCGGCGCGATGGCCTCGATCCATAACTTTCCATTCCCAATCTTGATGAAAAACTCAGGTCCTGCAGGGCTCACTTTCTGAGGAGAGAACCAGTGCTGTTTGAAGACATACCAGAGATACATTTCCCAAGTTCGCTGATGAAAATGGGTCTTCGCATCTTCGAGAAAACCTGGATCCGCATAGGAAGAATAGATTGACCACAGTTGCTCGATGAAGGCCTTCGCATCGGCCAGATGATCTCGATCCCGGATGGCCTCATAGGAGTGACATGCGAGACCAGCTTGAAAAAATGTTTTCATTTGTTTCCATTGTTAGTCTTGGAGCCCCCAAATGCGAAAGGCTACTTTCTAATCGGAGTGATGTCAACTCACTCTCCATGGATGGTGGGGCCTGCAGCGAATCGCGGAGGATTTGGCGGGTGGCGCCGAGCGGGACCCTGGCGGAGCGGAGCCCGCTACAGCCGAGTCTGCGGGGCTGCGACGGCGAAAGCGGGCGAGCACGTCAGGGTGCGAGGTGACAGGACCCGCCGCATTGCCCTGTGTTCTGATCCCCCTCACCCCGCCCTCTCCCTCCAGGGGAGAGGGGAAGGCTTAGGGGTGGGCTTCGCGCCAGTTGCGGCCGACGCCGACGTCCACCTTCAAGGGCACGGCGAGACTCACAACTTGTTCCATCTCCTCGACCACGATCTTGCGGACCCGTTCGATCTCGCCCTCCACGACTTCAAAGATCAGCTCGTCATGGACCTGGAGGATCATCTTCGCCGAGGTCCGCTCCGCCGCCAGCCGGCGCCGCACGGCCAGCATGGCGAGCTTGATCACGTCTGCCGCGGTCCCCTGGATCGGCGTGTTCATCGCCATCCGTTCACCCATGCTGCGCTGGGTCTGATCGCCGCTCTGCAACTCCACGATCGGGCGACGGCGCCCCAATAAGGTCGTGACGTAGCCCTTCTCTTTCGCCTCGGCGATGGTCCGGTCCAGGAAGGCTTTCACGCCCTGAAATTTCGTGAAGTAGGCCTCGATGTATTTCTTGGCTTCCTGCTGGGAAATCCCCAATTGGGACGAGAGCCCGTACGGGCTGATGCCGTAGATGATGCCGAAGTTCACCGTCTTGGCCACCCGCCGCATGTCCTTGGTGATCTGCGCCGCCGACAGATTGAAGATCTCCACCGCCGTCGCCATGTGGATGTCGTCGCCTCGGGCGAAGGCCCCGATGAGGACATGGTCCTGCGAGAGGTGCGCGAGGATGCGCGGCTCGATCTGGTTGTAGTCGGCCGACAGGAGGAGCCCGCCGGGCTCCGCCACGAAGGCCTCGCGGATGCGGATGCCCCATTCTCCCTTGATCGGGATGTTCTGGAGGTTCGGCTCGGAGGAGGAGAGGCGACCTGTCGCCGTGATCGTCTGGTTCAGGGACGTATGCAGGCGTCCGGTCTCGGGACGCACGAGCAAAGGCAACGCGTCCACATAGGTGGACTTCAGCTTGCTGAGACTGCGGTAGTTCAGGATCTCGGCCGGCAGGTCGTGCTGGAGGGCCAGTTGCGTGAGCACCTCCTCGTCCGTGGAATAGCCGGTCTTGGTTTTCTTGACCGGGGGGAGCTTGAGCTTCTCGAACAGGACCTCGCTGAGCTGCTTGGGCGAATTGACGTTGAACTCCATGCCGGCCTTCCGGTAGATCTCGTCGAGGAGCCGGTCAAGCTGGCTTTCCAGCTCCTTCGACAATCGGGCCAGGACGCCGGTGTCCACCCGGAACCCGGTCGCCTCCATCTCGCCCAGCACCACGGTGAGGGGAAGCTCCACCCGCTCGAACAGCTCATACATGCCCGCAGCCGTGAGCTTCTCGGCCAGGATGGGCTGCAGGCGGGCGATCGCCGCAGCCGCCCTGGCGGCCCGCGTCGCGGTCTCGCCGGGATCGGGCTGCTCGAAGAGATCCCCCTTCTTCGACTTCTTGTCAGACGGAGCGTAGTCCAACGACTCGGCGAGATACTCCTGGGCGAGCGTCTCCAGGGCGGGACTCCGGCGGTTGGGGTTCAGTAGATAGGCGGCCACCAGCGTGTCGAAGTGCGGGGTCAATCGGATGCCGGTGCGTCGCAGCGCCAGCCAAGCAGCCTTGGCGTCGTGGACGTAGACATGCACGGCCGGATCTTCCAGCACCGGGCGAAGGTCCTCTAGGCCGTCCTCCCCCGGAAAGTACGAAGCCTGGCCTTGGCCTCCGCATACACCGATGCCGCGCACGGCGGCGGCGAACGGCTCGGCCCCGGCGAGGTCACAGTGGATCGCCACCGCCGCCGCAGCCTTGATGGCTGCGACAAGGCGGGCGCGGTCGGCAGGATCGCCGAGCACGGCCACCCGCCCTTCGCGACGCGACTCTCCATTCGTCTGCGGGTGCAGCGTCTTGAGCAGACCCCAGAATTCAAGCTCGCGATAGAGCCCGATGAGCTCGTCGGTCCGAACCTCGCCGAGGCGAAACCGCCCTCGCTCGAACGTCACCGGGGAATCCGTGACGATGGTCGCCAGTTCCCGGCTCTGGCGCGCCTCGTCCGCATGCGCTTCCAAGAGACCCCGGAGCTTGTCGCCCTTCACCTCGGACAGGCGCGTGAGGAGGTTCTCGATGGTGCCGAACTCGGCGATGAGCTTCTTCGCCGTCTTCTCGCCGATGCCCTTGACGCCGGGAATATTGTCGGTGGCGTCTCCCATGAGGCCCATGACCTCGGCCACCCGCGCCGGCCCGACGCCGAACCGGTCCAGGCAGTCTTCCTCGGTCAGGAACCTGTCCTTGACGGGATCATAGATGCGGACCGCCGGCGACAGCAGTTGAAACATGTCCTTGTCGCCGGTCACGATGACCACCTCCAGGTCCTGCGACGCGGCTTGGGCAGCCAGGGTGCCGATGAGGTCGTCAGCCTCGTAACCGGCCAGCTTGACGACCGGGATCGCGAACGCTTCGACCACCCGATGGATGTACGGAATCTGCCGCGACAGCGCGTCCGGCATCGGCGGCCGGTGTGCCTTGTAC
>VBOF01000166.1 GCA_005877855.1 Nitrospirota bacterium
CTGGCCTGGAGGCTGACCAACGCCGACCGCCTCCTCGCACGCTACGCGCCCGACCCGCTGACCGGGCTGCCCGGCCGGCGGGCCTTCCATGACCAGTACCAGCGCCTCGCGGCCGGTCCACGCCGCCGGCAGAGTGGCGTGATCCTGTTGCTGCTGGATGTCGTGCACCTGAATGCGATCAACGATCGTTTCGGCTACATGGTCGGCGACGAGGCCCTGCGGGCGGTGGCTGATGCCCTCAGGCGTGCGGTCCGCACCACCGACCTGGTCGCCCGCTACGGCGGAGACGAATTCGCCGCGCTTCTGGTGGATGCGGGTCCGGCCAATATCGAGGGGGTTGTGAACCGTGTGCATGACACGCTCACCGACCTGGTCTCGCGGCGCGGGCTTCCGGTCACGGTCCAGTGTGCCATCGGGGTGTCCGGCAGCCAGGATCCTCCGGCGACCGCCGATGAGCTCCTCTGGGAAGCGGACGAGCATCTTCGCTGTAAGTAGAATGTAGTTCGACCCGCCGAACACTTTAGATTATTTGACAAAATCGGCCATCTCACTTAGAATCCAGCTTTCGTCTGGTGCTCCGTCATTCCAACGACGAGAGCGACTGAGGAGGCGAGGCTTGGACGAAGGCTTCTTTAGAATCAATCGGTTACCACCCTACGTATTCACCGAGGTGCAGGCCCTCAAGCTGGAGGCACGCCGGCGCGGGGAGGACATCATTGACTTCGGGATGGGCAACCCGGACGGGCCGACGCCCCCGCATATCGTGGAGAAGCTCATTGAAGCGGCCAGGAATCCGCGCAACCATCGCTATTCCGCCTCGCGAGGCATCACCAAGCTCCGCCATGCGATCACTGCCCGGTACCAGCGGAACTACGGCGTGGAACTCGACCCCGAGACGGACGCCATCGTCACCATCGGGTCCAAGGAAGGGTTGGCCCACTTGGCGCTCGCGATGGTGTCGCCGGGTGACGTGGTCTTGACCCCCACGCCCACCTATCCGATCCATCCGTACAGTGTCATCATCGCGGGCGGGGATGTGCGGGGGATCCCGCTGCGCCAGGACAGCGATTTCTTCGAGGACCTGATGCAGGCCTATCGCCGCACGCTGCCACGTCCCAAGATGCTGATCCTCAACTTCCCGCACAATCCGACCACGACCGTCGTGGACCTGGCGTTCTTCAAGAAGGTGGTGGCCTTCGCGAAGGAAAACAACGTCTATGTGGCCCACGACCTGGCCTATGCGGACATCGTCTTCGATGGGTACCAGGCCCCGAGCTTTCTCCAGGTCCCTGGCGCCAGGGATGTGGGCGTGGAGTTCTTCACCCTGTCCAAGAGCTACAACATGCCGGGCTGGCGGGTGGGGTTCTGCGTGGGCAACCCCAAGATGATCGGGGCCCTGCAGAAAATCAAAAGCTACCTCGACTACGGCATCTTCCAGCCGATCCAGATCGCCGCCATCATTGCGCTGAATGGTCCCCAGGACTGCGTCAGGGAAACCGTGAAACTTTACCAAGAGCGTCGCGATGTTCTCGTGGATGGGTTGAACCGCGTCGGCTGGAAGGTCGAAAAGCCCCTGGCGACCATGTTTGTCTGGGCCCGCATCCCGGACGCGTACCGCGCCATGGGATCGCTGGAATTCTCCAAGCTGCTCCTGCACGAGGCGAAGGTCGCCGTGTCGCCGGGCATCGGGTTCGGCGAGTACGGCGACGAATACGTCCGCTTCGGTCTCGTCGAGAACGAACACCGTACGCGACAGGCGATTCGCGGCATCAAGAAGGCACTCAAACTCTCCGGCGGGGAAGAATAGGGCCGACTCCGTGAAAGACCGCATCGCAGTCGGTTTGATCGGGTTCGGCACCGTCGGGACTGGAGTGGCCAAGGTCCTCACGACCAATGCCGGCGTGATCCGCCAACGCCTCGGCGTCCCGCTCGCGTTGGTGAAGGTCGCGGACCTCGACCTCGCGACCGACCGCGGGATCACGCTGCCCCCCAGGGTCCTCACCGCGAACGCCCGCGAGGTCATCGACGATCCCGCGATCGAGATCGTCATCGAGCTGATCGGTGGCTACGATCCGGCCAAGCGGTTCCTGCTCGAGGCGATGGCCCAAGGCAAGCATGTCGTCACCGCCAACAAGGCCCTGCTGGCGGTCCACGGGGAAGAGCTCTTTGAAGCGGCGGCCCGGGCCGGTGTGGACATCGGCTTTGAAGCGAGCGTCTGCGGCGGCGTTCCCATCCTGCGTGCCCTGACCGAAGGCCTGGCGGCCAACCGGTTGCTGTCCCTCTACGGGATCGTCAACGGCACGTCGAATTACATCCTGACCAAGATGACCGAAGCCGGTCGCCCGTTCGACGAAGTCCTGAAGGAAGCGCAGACGGCGGGCTATGCGGAAGCCGATCCGACCTTCGATGTGCAGGGGATCGACGCCGCCCACAAGCTGTCGATCCTGATGAACCTCGCCTTCGGGACGCCGGTGAACTTCAAGGACGTGTACGTCGAGGGCATCACCAGCATCGCACCGATGGACATCGCCTACGCGACCGAGTTCGGTTACACGATCAAGCTGCTGGCGATCGCCAAGCTCCATAGCGAAACTCAAGGTGTTGCGATTGGGGAAAGCGAGCGTTCGGCTTCGCCGACGCGAGCGCGGGGTACCGTGGAAGACGGTGCGTCTTGGCGCACCGGGGGCGGGCGGGTGCAAACCGGCGCATCGGAGCCCATTCCGATGGGCGGACGGGCCCCCGCTGAGCTTGAAGCGCGTGTCCACCCGACCATGATCGCGTCAGAGTCGCCGATCGCGCGCGTCGACGGGGTCTACAACGCGATCCAGGTGACGGGGGACGCCGTGGGAGACGTCATGCTCTACGGCAAGGGGGCGGGCAGCTTCCCGACCGCCAGCGCCGTGGTGAGCGACGTCATCGACATCGCCCGCAACATTCTCAAGGGAACGGTGCGGCGTGTGCCACCGTGCGCCTTCCAGCCAGACCAGCGGCGGCCGCTGCGTATCCGCCCGATCGCGGAGATCAGCAGCCTGTACTATTTGCGGTTCATGGTGCTGGACCGGCCCGGCGTCCTCTCGCAGCTGTCCGGCATTCTGGGCAAGCACGACATCAGCATTTCCTCCGTCCTGCAGCGGGGCCGCAAAGTTGGGCAGACCGTGCCCGTGGTGCTCACGACCCACACGGCCGTCGAGCGCAACGTGCAAGCGGCGCTGCGCGAGATTGCTGCGATGCCGTTTGTTTCCGCTCCCACCACGCTGATCCGGATCGAAGGCGAGGACCGGTGACATGGGGGCCTGGCGTGGCGTGATCGAGGAGTATCGGGCCTATCTGCCGGTGTCCGCGTCCACCCCGGTCGTGACGCTGGGAGAAGGGAACACGCCGCTGGTGCGGGCGTCGCGCCTCGCCGAAGCAATCGCGCCCCGACTCGATCTCTATCTCAAGTTCGAAGGCGCCAATCCGACCGGCTCCTTCAAGGACCGGGGCATGACCCTGGCCATCTCCAAGGCGGTGGAGGAGGGCGCGCGGGCGGTGATCTGCGCGTCCACTGGGAATACCTCCGCGTCGGCGGCCGCCTACGGGGGGCGTGCCGGGCTTCAGGTCTTCGTGCTGATCCCCGAAGGGAAGATCGCGCTGGGCAAGCTCGCCCAGGCGATGATGCACCGGGCGACGGTCCTGCAGGTCGCAGGGAACTTCGATCAGGCCCTGACGATCGTGAAGGAGATCTCGACCAAGTACGGGATCATCCTCGTGAACTCGGTCAACCCCTACCGGCTGGAGGGGCAGAAGACGGCGGCGTTCGAAGTGTGCGACCAACTGGGCGCCGCGCCGGTCTTTCATTTCCTCCCCGTCGGGAATGCTGGCAACATCACGGCCTATTGGAAGGGATACCAGGAATACTTTCGCAACGGCAAGAGCACTCGGCTGCCGCGGATGATGGGGTTTCAGGCCGCAGGGGCCGCGCCCATCGTGTTGGGACACGTCGTCGAGAAGCCCAAGACGATCGCCACGGCGATCCGCATCGGCAACCCGGCCAGTTGGGTTCCGGCCGTGCGCGCGATGCAGGAGTCGAACGGGAAGATCGATCTGGTCACGGACGATGAGATCGTGGAGGCCTACCGGATGGTGGCGGCGCTGGAGGGCGTCTTCTGCGAGCCAGCCTCCGCCGCCTCGGTCGCGGGCCTCATCAAGATGCAGAAGGCGGGGCTGTTCAAGGACGGCGATTCGGCCGTGTGCACGCTGACCGGGCACGGGCTCAAGGACGTGGACATCGCGATTTCGGTGTCGCAGAAGCCGGCCACCATTCAGGCCAACATGGAAGACGTCGTGAGGGTCTTGGGCTACTGACGATTGCGCAAGGGAGGGCGCACCTGGTTCGCATGAAATATGTGATCCTGCTGGGGGATGGGATGGGCGACCATCCCTTGGCGGAACTCGGAGGGCGCACGCCGCTCCAGGCGGCCAAGACCCCCCACTTGGATTTCCTGGCCAGGAATGGGGAACTCGGGCTGGTGAAGACGACGCCGGACGGCTTCTATCCGGGCGGCGACGTGACGCAATTGGCGATTCTGGGCTATGACCCGAAGAAATACTACACGGGCCTTGCGCCGCTGGAAGCGGCCGGCCTCGGTGTCGCGCTGAATCCCGACGACGTTGCCTACCGGTGCAACCTGGTGACCCTGCGGGCGGACACCGGCAGCTATGACGTGAAGAAGCTGGGGCTCCATGCCGTGATGGAGGACTACAGTGCCGGGGAGATCGACTCGCTCGAGGCAAAGGAGCTGATCTACGACGTGAACGAGCAACTGGGCACCGAAGTCGTGCAGTTCTATCCCGGCGTGTCGTACCGGAATCTCATGGTCTGGGCCGAGGGCAAGCACCGCGTGGCGCTGACGCCGCCCCAGGACATCGTCGGGCAGCCGGTCGGCGAATACCTGCCGAAAGGCGAAGGCGAGAAGGTCCTGCGGACCTTGATGGAGGAGGCCCTGGCGATCCTGCGCGGCCATCAGTTCAATCAGGAGCGGATCGAGGCGGGCAAGCGCCCCGCAAACGCCATCTGGCTGTGGGGGCATGGCAAGGCGCCGAAGCTGCCGAAGCTGACCGAGCGATACAAACTCTCCGCGGCCATGATCTCGGCGCTGGACCTGCCGCGGGGTCTGGGCCTCGCCTGCGGCTTCGAGGTGATGAAGGTGCCCGGCGCCACGGGAGCCCTGGACACCGACTATCGCGGAAAGGCCGAGTGCGCGCTCAAGGAACTGGAGAAGCGCGACCTCGTCTACGTGCATCTGGAGGCGACGGATGACGCGAGCCACCAGGGGGATGTGCAGGCCAAGATGAAGGCCATCGAGTCGTTCGACGAGCACACGGTCGGCACCTTGCTGAAGGAATTGCCGAAGCGGGGCCCGCATCGCGTGTTGGCGGTCTGCAACCACGCGACGCCGGTCGCGCTCAGACGCCATACGAACGACCCTGTGCCGTTCGCCCTCTACGAAGGGCCCGCGACCCGTGATCGGGTCGATGCCCGGCGCGGCTTTAACGAGGCCGACGCCAAGGCCACGCAGGTGGTCTTGGCTGACGCGACGAAGCTGATCGGGAAATTGATCGGCAAATAACATGCCGTTAGTCGTTCAGAAATTCGGCGGGACCTCGGTCGCGACCATCGACCGGATCAAGCACGTGGCGGGGCTTATCGCCAAGACCCGACGGGCGGGCGACACTGTCGTCGTGGTAGTCTCCGCCATGAGCGGCGAGACGGATCGTCTGGTCAAGCTGGCGCACGCGATCACCGAGTTCCCCGACGAGCGGGAGATGGACATGCTGCTCTCCACGGGGGAGCGTGTGACGATCGCTCTGCTGGCGATGGCGTTGCGCGCCATGGGCTTCGACGCCCGCTCCTTCACGGGGCGCCAGGTCGGCATCATCACCGACAGCGTGCACACGAAGGCGAGGATCGAGCGGATCGTGGCGGACCGGATCCAGGCTGCGCTCGACAAGGGGATCATTCCCGTCGTGGCGGGCTTTCAGGGAATTAGCGAGAAAGATGACGTCACGACCCTGGGGCGGGGTGGATCGGACCTCACGGCGGTGGCGCTGGCGGCGGCGCTCAAAGCGGACCACTGCCTGATCCATACCGACGTGGCCGGCGTGTACACGGCGGACCCGAACCTGGTCCCGTCGGCGCGTAGGCTGGACAGGGTCTCCTACGAGGAAATGCTGGAGCTGGCGAGCCTGGGCGCGAAGGTGCTGCAGGGCCGGTCGGTCGAGTTCGCCGCCAAGTACGAGGTGCCGGTGGTGGTCAAGTCCACGTTTGTCGAGGGAGTCGGGACGCTGGTAACCAAGGAGGATCGGGACATGGAGCAAGTGGTAGTGGCCGGCGTCACGGGCGACCGCAACCAGGCGAAGGTCACGTTCATCGGAGTGCCGGACCGGCCGGGGATCGCCGCCCGCATCTTCGGCCCGCTTGGAGAGGCCAATATCCTGGTGGATATGATCATCCAAAACGTGGGCCAGGCCGATCTGACCGACCTGTCGTTCACCATCCCGCGGGCAGACGAGCGCAAGGCAGTGGACCTGGCGAACCGCATCGCGAAGGATATCGGGGCCCGGAGCGTGGAGGTGAAGGATCAGATCGCCAAGGTTTCGCTGGTGGGCGTGGGCATGCGGTCCCACTCCGGCGTGGCCGCGCGGATGTTCGAGACCCTGGCCCGCGAACGAATTAACATCATGATGATCAGCACGTCGGAGATCAAGATCTCCTGCGTGATCGAGGAGAAATATCTGGAACTGGCGATCCGTGCCCTGCACGAGGCCTTTGGGCTGGGGAAGGGCTGAGATGAAAGCCGACGACGCACGCCAAGTCGAAATCTACGACACCACCCTGCGCGACGGCGCGCAGGCCGAGGATGTCTCGTTCTCGGCCGAGGATAAGGTCATGGTCGCCCAGAAACTGGACGAACTGGGCGCCCACTTCATCGAAGGCGGGTGGCCGGGGGCCAATCCGAAGGACATCGACTTCTTCCGCATGATCAAGACCGTGCCGCTCAAGCAGGCCAAGGTCGTGGCCTTCGGCTCGACGCGGCGGGCGACCAACCCGGCGCATGCCGATCCCACCTTGAAGGCCATCCTCGACGCGGACACCCGGTACGTGACCCTGTTCGGCAAGAGCTGGACCCTGCATGTGACGGATGCGCTCGGCATCTCGCTGAAGAAGAACCTCGCGCTGATCGAGGATTCCATCGCGTTTGTGCAGGGCAAGGGGCGGCAGGTGTTCTATGACGCCGAGCACTTCTTCGACGGTTACAAGGCCAACCCCGACTACGCTCTGCAAACCCTCCTGAAGGCCCAAGCGGCTGGCGCCGAGCGCATCATCCTGTGCGACACGAACGGCGGGACGATGCCGTGGGAGGTCAAGCAGATCGTCGCGACAGTCGCCCGCGAAGTCCGCGTGCCGCTCGGCATCCACGCCCACAACGATGCGGAGATGGCCGTTGCCAACTCGCTGACCGCGATCCAGGAGGGCGTGCTCCAGGTGCAGGGCACGATCAACGGGATCGGCGAGCGGTGCGGCAACGCCAACCTCTCCTCGATCATCCCGAACCTGCACTTCAAGATGAAGATGCCGGCGGTGACCCCGGACCAGTTGCGGAACCTCCGCGAGGTGTCCCACTTCGTGGCCGAGATCGCCAACCTGGTCCCGGACAAGCACGAGCCTTACGTGGGCGACTCGGCCTTTGCGCACAAAGGGGGCATGCACATTGACGCGGTACGCAAGAACCCGATGACCTACGAGCACGTCCGCCCGGAAGCGGTCGGCAATCGCCAGCGGATGCTGATCTCCGACTATGCCGGCAAGAGCAGCCTGGCGGCGAAGGCCGAGGAGTTTCACGTCAAGCTGCCCAAGAACGACCCCAAGGCCCAGGAACTGCTGGCGACGCTCAAGGATCTGGAGAACCAGGGCTACCAGTTCGAAGGGGCCGAGGGGTCGTTCGAGCTCTTGATGCGCCGGATGCTCGGCAAGCACAAGCCCTCCTTTGAGTTACTGGGGTTCCGCGTGATCGTGGAGAAGCGGAGGGCGGATGAGAACCCGATCTCGGAGGCCACGGTGATGGTCAAGGTCGGTTCCACGGTGGAACACACGGTCGCCGTGGGCACCGGTCCGGTGAATGCCCTGGACCATGCCATCCGCAAGGCGCTCGAGAAGTTCTATCCGCAGTTACGGGAGGTGAAGCTCCTGGACTATAAAGTCCGTGTCCTCGCCGCCAATAAAGGCACGGCCTCTCGGGTCCGTGTGCTTATTGAATCGGGAGACCACAAGGAGAAGTGGGGGACGGTGGGAGTGTCCGAGAACATCATGGAGGCAAGCTGGCAGGCGTTAGCCGACAGCATCGAATATAAGATGGTGAAAGACCGGCGTTCTGGCAAGCACACTTCTGCTTGACTTCTCGAAAGCGCCTTCGTATCCTGGTGAACTCTCAAGGGATTTAGCCCGATTCATGAGGGGGGAGAGGGATGAGGAAAGCAGACTTGGCGACCGAAATTTACGAAAAAGTTGGTGTTTCGAAGAAGGAGGCTGCGGACCTCGTCGAGCTGGTCTTGAATACGATTAAGAGCGTCCTCCAGAAGGGAGAATCTTTTAAAATCGCCGGCTTTGGGAATTTTATTGTTCGAAGCAAAGGGCCTCGCAAAGGTCGCAACCCGCGGACCGGTGAGGAAATCGGGATTACCCCTCGACGTGTGGTGACCTTCCGTCCGAGCCAAATCTTTAAAAAACATGTGAACTAGCCACTCGCACTGGCTGAGATGGCGACTGGGACGTCAGCATCCAACCACAGCACAAGCACCACAGTCGGCGAGAAGCTCTTCTACAAGATCGGGGAGGTAAGCCGGCTGACCGGCCTCCCCGCCTATGTGCTTCGCTTTTGGGAGTCCGAGTTCGGGTTCCTGCGTCCCCAGAAGACCGGTGGACGGCAGCGGAAGTACACCCAGAAGGACATCGAGACGCTCCTCCAGATCAAACGGATGCGGTACGAGCAGGGCTTCACGCTGGAGGGGTTGAAGCGTCGGTGGCATACGCGGGCAGGCATGCAGGAGCGACGGCCCTCGCGCGACACGCTCGAGGTGGTCCGCCGCGTGAAGCACGAGGTCCACGAGATGCTGAAGGTTCTCGGCGATTCGACGTAAGTCGATCCCGGCCGGACAAGTCTGATATGGTTCGGGGCGTAGCGCAGCCCGGTAGCGCACTCGCTTGGGGTGCGAGTGGTCGTGGGTTCAAATCCCGCCGCCCCGACCAAAACAATTTAGGGGTCAGAGTCGATTTAGACGCGAAGTCGTACGTTGCGGTGCAGGCAGTGCTGCTAAATCGACTCTGACCCCTTCTCACTCTTGCCTGTGATGATCAATCCTGATCACGCCCGGTTGAAAATGGTCGAGGAGCAGCTCGTTCCCCGGGGCATCACCGATGCGCGGGTCCTGGAAGCGATGCGAAAGGTCCCCCGGCATCTGTTTCTCGAGGAGGCCCTGGCTGATCGAGCCTACGACGATTCGGCTTTGCCGATCGGCGAGAAGCAGACCATTTCACAACCCTACATCGTGGCGCTGATGACGCAGGCTCTCGCACTCTGCCCGACCGACAAGGTTTTGGAGATCGGTACGGGGTCCGGCTATCAGACAGCGATCCTGGCCGAGCTGGCGGAGCGGGTTTATTCCATCGAACGGGTGAAGTCGCTGGCCCTGCAGGCACGCGAGCGGCTGGACCGGATGGGCTACCGGAACGTGGCGATCCGGATCGGAGACGGGACCTACGGGTGGGGAGACGCCGCGCCGTTCGACGCCATCCTGGTGGCGGCCGGCTCTCCGAGCGTGCCGCCGTTGCTCGTCGAGCAGTTGCGGGAAGGCGGGCGGCTGGTCATTCCGGTCGGCGACCGCACCGTGCAGCGGCTGCAGTTGGGCGTGAAACAACATGGACACTTGGCCCTCAGCGACTTGGGCGACTGTGTCTTCGTCCCCTTCATCGGGGCTTTCGCATGGAACGCGGACGCATGCTGAAGGTCTTCAACACCCTGACCGGCCGGAAGGATCCGTTCGAGCCGCTGGTGCCCGGCCAGGTCCGGATGTATGTGTGCGGCGTGACGGTCTACGACGACGTTCACCTGGGCCACGCCCGCAGCGCCGTCGTCTTCGATGTCATCCGGCGATACCTTGAATACCGCGGCTTCAACGTCACATTCGTCAAGAACTTCACGGACGTGGATGACAAGATCATCAATCGGGCCCGGGAATTGAGCCTGCCGTGGCAGGTCGTGACCGCCCGGTACATCGATGCCTACTACCGCGATATGGGGCGCCTTGGGGTCCGCCCGGCAACGGTGGAACCCAAGGCTACCGAGCACATGGCGGAGATCATCCGGCTCATACACGTGCTTCTTGAGCTAGGCGTCGCGTACCGAGTCAACGGCGATGTCTACTTCGAGGTCCAGAAGTATCCCGCCTACGGGCGGCTCTCCAAGCGCAAGCTCGACGAGCTGCAGGCCGGCGCGCGTGTCGAAGTGGATGAGCGCAAGCGCAACCCCATGGACTTTGCGCTGTGGAAGTCCTCCAAGCCCGGTGAACCGGAGTGGCCGAGTCCGTGGGGGCCCGGACGTCCGGGCTGGCACATCGAATGTTCCGCCATGTCGATGAAGCACCTCGGCGACACGTTCGACATCCATGGGGGCGGCCAGGACCTCATCTTCCCGCACCACGAGAACGAAATCGCCCAGTCCTGCGCGGCGACCGGTAAGGAGTTCGCCCGGTACTGGATCCATAATGGCTTTGTCACCGT
>VBOF01000316.1 GCA_005877855.1 Nitrospirota bacterium
ACGGCGCGTCCCGGATGATGCCCTTGAGTTTGGGGTCGATCGCCGGCCCGTCGTACAGGTCACAGTGCCGGTCGAGCATCTCTTTCAATGCACGTTCGTCCATCGTCTTGGTACTCATGGCCGCCTCTCCTGCTTGACTACCCGATTCCTCAGCACCCCGATGGGCTGAATCTCCAACTCGACGACGTCACCGGGGCTCAGGTAGCGATCCATCTCCAGGCCGCACCCGCCGCCGACCGTCCCCGATCCGAAAAGATCGCCGGGATGGATGGGCTCCCCACGCGACACATGCGCGATCATCTGGGGGAACGACCAGTGAATGGTGCCGAACCGTCCTTGCGACCAGACTTCGCCATTCACCCGCGCGATCATAGTGAGCGCGTTGAGGTCGGAGATCTCATCAGGGGTGACAAGGCAGGGCCCGATGGCCGTGGCGAAGTCCTTCCCCTTGGCCGGCCCCAGGCGGCAGGCCATCTCCTGGAACTGGATGTCCCGCGCGCTGAAGTCGTTCATGATCGTGTAGCCGGCGATGTAGGCCGGCGCCTCCTGCTCGGAGACATCCCGGCCGGCGCACCCGATGATGCAGGCCAGCTCCAGCTCGTAGTCCAGCTTGGTCGTGTCCAGCGGCCATGGGAGGTCCTCATCCGGCCCGATGATCGTCCGGTGGTTGCCCTTGTAATAGACGGGCGCCTTGTACCATTCAGGCGGAATGGGCTGGCCGCGCTTCTTGGACGTGGCGGCGATGTGCTCCTCGAAGGCGATGAAGTCACGGAGCGACGTCGGGTTCGGGAGCGGGGCCAGTAAACGGACCTGCTCAGGACGATAGACGATCGTTTCGCCCGCGGGGCCATGCGCGGCATCGCCGAGCGAGACCGCGTGCTCGAACGCCTGACGCGCCCTCGCCATGGCCGATGGTCCTCCTTCCAGCAGCTCGAGCATCGTGGCCGGGACCATGGCGGCGGCCAGGCGCGCGGGCTGCGCCTCGTGCTGATCGGCCAGCAGCCGCGTGCAGGCCATGTTGAGATCGACGATGCTGTGGCCGTGCAGCGCGCCCACCCTGACGAAGCTTCCAACCGGCGTCTGTACCCGAAAGCTGACCAGCTTCATGGTTTACTCCAACTCAGCGCGTAGTCCTTGAGTTCGACGGGCTCAAGCAAGGGCAGCACCGTGAACGACCGCCGGGACTCGACCATCACCGCCACCTCGTCCGTCTGGCTCTTGTTCTTGCTCGCCTCGACAGCCTGGGGCTGCGGCCCATGGTGGATCCCCTGCGGATGCAGCGTGAGCATGCCCGACTTGATGCCGGCCCGGCTGAAGAAGCTCCCCCGATGGTAGAAGAGCACTTCGTCATAGTCCATGTTCCGGTGGTAGAACGGGACTCGCAGCGCCTGCGGATCGCTCTCCAGTGGACGCGGGACGAACGTCGAGATGAGCATGCCCCCGGCCTGAAAGGTCACGTGCACACTCGGTGGCAGGTGATACCGCGGGCTGATCACCGGCCGGAAATCGCGCACGTTGAGCTTGGCCACCCAAAGGTCGCCCTTCCACCCGACCACGTCCATCGGATGGAACGGATAGACGACGCGCGTGTACTCGCCGTTGCGCTTGATGTGCACTTCCCACTCGCGTCCTTCGCCTTCGGAGGCGGGAGCCGGCTCCGGCGCCGTCAGCACGCCACGATCAAACTGCGCATGGTGGCCTAGCAGGCCTCGCTCGGGCAACTCGACCGGCTCTGGGGTCTCGACGATGAGAACGAGCACGGGGCTCGACTCGATAAGGATGCGATAGGTCGTGCCCTTGGGGATTACGATGTAGTCGCCGGGCTCGAATGACAGCACCCCATAGTCGGTCTCAAATCGTCCGCGACCTGCGTGGACGAACTGGACCTCGTCGCCGTCCGAATTGCGGACGAAGTACGGCATCGTCTCGGCCCGGCGGGAGAGGAAGACCCGCGCGTCCGGGCTCGCCAGGATCTCGACTGGCCAGGCGTCGGCTGCGCGCAGGTCTGGGGTGGGGAGGTCCGCGCAGGCAAACGCACGGGGCCGGAGCGGACCGTCAATCCGCACCCATCCGGTCGGAGGGTGCCTCCGGTACAGGTGCGATGCCGGTCCGACAAACCCCCGGCGGCCGTGCTCTTCCTCATGCAGGCCCTCCGGAATCCCGACATGGGCCTGGTTCGGAACGTTGCCTTTCTTGATGAGATACATCAGCGGCCTCCCCACGTTGCTATGTGTCCGGCTGCAGGTAGGGGCACGGCGCGCCGTGCCCCTACAGTCCGTCGCGTTACGACGTGCGCCTGAAGCGCAGGTCTTCGCTCAGAATTTTATCGTAGTCGATGATCGTCTGTTCCACGCCTTGGACCTGGTCACGCTCGATGTCCTTGTAAAGCTTCTCAACCGTTTCCAGCACGAAGGTCTTGGACTGCTCACGGCCATGCTGGCGCTGGGTCAGCTCCAGGAAGACCCCGCCCCCAGGGAACAAGGGGAACGTGAACCGCTGCTTCAGCGGTCCGAAGCCGTCGCGGCCCTCCTTCAGGGGACCGCTGAATTTCACCCCGTGCGCCTCCCACTCGCGACACACGGCATCGATGTCGTCCACCTCGATAGCGACGTGCTGGACACCCTGGCCGATCTTCACGATGAAGTCATTAATCTGCGATCTCACGGCCTTGTCGTTGCCCTGCATGAGCGCGATCTTCGCGTTCCCGCGCTGGACGACCACGGTATCCATGCTCGAGAGTTCGCTCCCCACATCCCGTGCGGACCAGATCACGTCGAACCCCAGGATTTTCGTGAACAGGTGCTCAGCCGCAGCCAGATTCTTGACACACAAGGTGATGTGATCGATTCCCATCGAGCCTTTCATGGCCGTTTCCTCCTTCTCACCCGCCCGCCCCAGGCGCGCCGGGACGCGCCCCTTCCCGTACTCACCCGCCCGCCCCAGCCGTCGTCGCACCCACCTGCCCCGAGCCTGCCGAGACAGGCTCCTGTCCCGGTGGACGCGCCCCTTCCCGTGTTCACCCGCCCGCCACCGATGCGCCGAGACGGGCTCCGCCTTCGCAGCCGCCCACCCCTTCCCGCGACTCAAGGCGAAG
>VBOF01000167.1 GCA_005877855.1 Nitrospirota bacterium
CCGAAGACCAACGATCCCATTGTTGCGGCGGTGACCGCGAGCGAGATGGTTTCATAATCACGCATCTCGCCGACCAGGACCACGTCGCAATCCTGGCGTCCCGCCGCTCTCAAGCCGTCCGAAAACGAGTTCACATCGGTGCCGACCTCGCGCTGGCAGATGATCGATTTCTTGGCCGGGTGGACGAACTCGATGGGCTCCTCGATCGTTAGGATGTGGCGCGAGCTGGTCGCGTTGATCAAGTCGATGATCGCCGCCAACGTGGTGGATTTGCCGGAGCCGGTCGGGCCGGTCACCAGCACCAGTCCCGAGCGTATCAGGCTCAAGGTCTTCAGCACCGGTGGCAAGTTCAGCTCATCGAGGGTCTTGATCTTGGCGGGTATGGTGCGGAACACGGCCCCCATGCCGTGTGATTGCTTAAAGTAGTTCGCTCGGAAGCGCGCGACGGTCCCAAGGGCGTACGCGAAATCGAGGTCGCCGGTTTCGAGGAAACGCTCCCAGTATTCCGCGGGGCAGATTTCCTGAAGGTAGCCGCGCATCGTCTCTGCGGTCAGAATCGGGTGGTCGAGCGCGACCAGCCGGCCATGGCGGCGGATCTTGGGGGGTTGCCCTTCGGAGAGGTGCAAGTCCGAGCCGTGCCCGGATAACATGTCAGTGAACAACCGATCGATCCGCGCCATCGCTCAAGCCTCGAGCGCGATTCCGTCAATGCGTGGGGCCCACTTGAGGAACTGCTCCTTCTTGTCGGCGGCATAGTACGCTTCGGTACCGTCGATGACCCCCCGGGTCACGAGATCCATCAACGAGTTGTCGAGCAGGATCATTCCCTGCTGTCGCCCCGTCTGAATGATCGAGGGGATCTGGAACAGCTTGCGCTCGCGTATGAGGTTGCTGACCGCCTGCGTGTTCAGCAGGATTTCCATCGCCAGGGCGCGTCCGTTGCCGTCTTTGCGCGGGATGAGTTGCTGGCACACAATCCCTCTGATGGACTCCGAGATCATGCTGCGAACCTGGGGCTGCTCGTCGGGCGGGAACGAATCGAGGATCCGATCGATCGTGCGCGCCGCCGAGGTCGTATGGATCGTGCCGAACACCAGGTGCCCGGTCTCAGCCGCGGTGATGGCCAGCGACACGGTCTCGCGATCGCGCATCTCTCCGATCATGATCACGTCCGGGTCTTCGCGGAGCGCTGCCCGCAGCGCCTGCGAGAAGCTCTTGGTGTGCGCGCCGACCTCGCGCTGGTTGATTTGAGATTTGGCCGGCACGAAGTTGAACTCGACCGGATCTTCAATCGTGATGATGTGTTCCTCGCGGTGCTGATTCACCACCTCTACCATGGCGGCCAAGGTCGTGGACTTGCCGCAGCCGTTCGGCCCCGTGACCAGGACGAGCCCCTGATTGAACTCGGTGAGGCGCCGCAGCTGCTCGGGGAGGCCCAACTCTGTGAAAGACGGAACACGGGACTGCACGATCCGGAAGGAACCGTCCCATCCCATCCGCTGCTTGACGATACAGGTACGGTACACGCCCTGGTTCGGGATGATATAGCGAAAGTCGAGTGCCAGCTCTGTGCGGATGCGCTGCCGTTGTTCGTCGGTCAGAATCTTAAACAGGAGAGCTTCGGTTTCTGCGGCGGTGAACGGCGTGCGCGGAAGCGGCGCGAGCCGACCGTACTTCCGGATGACGGGGGGAGACGCCACGTTGATGTGCAAGTCCGAGCCCCCGATATCGCGGGCGTAGGTCAGATAGTCGTGCAAGTGAGTGAACGCGGCGATTTTCGGCGCGTCCGACTCGGGGACCAGCGGACTGGGGGCGGGATCAACTTTAGGAGTCGAAACCGGAGTCGGGGCGGGCGTTGGCCGTGGATCTTTGCTTCCCATAGGGCCGGATAAGGAGGACATTGTACTTTTTAGTCCTTTCGGGGTTAGATAGGGGGGACATTCTACCAGAGCAAGAGGGCCACCCTGCTTTTTATTCCTACCGTGCCGTGATTCTGCGGCGTTTGTCTTGCTCTGTCATCCGGCAATACGCTCCAGGG
The DNA here is from genome assembly GCA_005877855.1 of Nitrospirota bacterium. Taxonomy (GTDB): domain Bacteria; phylum Nitrospirota; class Nitrospiria; order Nitrospirales; family NS-4; genus NS-12. The sequence goes on from VBOF01000167.1 coordinate 2,039, forward strand.
CTTCCCTGGCCCGTCCCCGTGCATTGGGGTCCCACTCGTCCTCCACCATCTCGCGCAGCCGCTTCTCCGCCTGTTTCGCCTTCAGCTTGCCCAGCGCCAAGGCCGCCTCGGCCCGCACGAAGGCATACTCGTCGTTCGTGGCTACCAGCAAGGGCCCGATGGCCCGCGGGTCGCTCAGGACGCCCAAGCCGTTGGCCGCCCGCGTCCGGTCCAGCTTCTCCGGATCCGTCTTGAGGATGCGCAGGAGCACATCAAACAGCACGGGGCCGGCGTCGGCCAGCCGTTCGGGGTGGTCCCGGTCTTGATCGACGAGCCAAAGCGCCGCGCGCTTTTGCAGCGCAGGGTCGGTCGCCTCCCGGAAGACTTTCGCGACCCGGTCGTGAGCGCGCTTGTGTTCGCGACGCGCGCGCTCTCCCCGGACGATAGAGACCACGATGATGAAGCCGGCCAGGACGACCACCACGATCCCCCAGGGGCCGTTGCGCAGGAACTCCCTCCACGGTTCGGGGAAGATGCTCCAGAGGAAGAACCCCACCAGGAGCGCGACCAGCAGGTGGGTGAGGATGAAAATACCGATGTTGCCCTGCTCGCCCTTCATAACCCTCATTTTCGCCCAGCGATCCGGAAGGGTCAACTACGGGGAATCGCTGTTTCTTTGCGCGGGATAATTCAGTATACTTAAAGAAGCTGTGGGTACCGCCGCGTCATGATCAACATCCTGCTCAACAAGATCTTCGGCAGCAAGAACGAGCGCGAGATCAAGCGCCTCCGACCGCTGGTCGCCGAGATCGGCACCAAGGAGCCGGCCCTGGCCCGGCTCTCGGACCATGACCTGCGCGCCAAGATCGAGGAGTTCAAGAAGCGCCTGGCCGACGGGGCCACGCTGGATGACCTTCTCACGGACGCCTTCGCCGTCTGCCGGGAGATGGCGAAGCGCAAGCTGGAGATGCGCCACTTCGACGTCCAGCTCATCGGCGGCATGGTCCTGCACCAGGGCAAGATCTCGGAGATGAAGACCGGGGAAGGCAAGACCCTGGTCGCCACGCTGGCCCTCTACCTCAACGCGCTCGAAGGCAAGGGTGCGCACCTCGTCACGGTCAACGACTACCTGGCCAAGCGCGACGCCCAGTGGATGGGCCCCCTCTACCACCACCTCGGCCTGTCCGTGGGCGTGATCCAGCACGAGGCCTCGTTCCTGTACGATCCGACCTACGAGGCGGAGGACAAGCGCCTCCAGCACCTGCGCCCCTGCACCCGCCAGGAGGCCTACCGCGCCGACATCACCTATGGGACCAACAACGAGTTCGGGTTCGACTACCTGCGCGACAACATGGTGGGGGACCTGGCGGACTGCGTGCAGCGCGAGCTGCACTATGCCATCGTCGACGAGGTGGACAGCATCCTGATCGACGAGGCCCGCACGCCGCTGATCATCTCGGGGCCGACCGAGGACTCGACCGACCTCTACTACCGCATCGACCGCATCATCCCGATGCTCAAGCGGGACGTGGACTACACGATCGAGGAGAAGACCCGGACGGCCGCGCTCACCGAGGAAGGCAACGAGAAGGTGGAGCGGGCGCTGGGCGTGACGAACCTCTACGACCTGGCCAACATGGACCTGGTGCACCACGTGGTCCAGGGCCTGCGGGCGCACGCGATGTACCACCGCGACGTGGACTACGTCGTCAAGGACGGCGAAGTGATCATCGTGGACGAGTTCACGGGCCGGCTGATGCCCGGGCGCCGCTGGTCGGACGGCCTGCACCAGGCGGTCGAGGCGAAAGAGGGCGTCAAGATCGCCAACGAGAACCAGACGCTGGCGTCGATCACGTTCCAGAACCTGTTCCGGATGTACCACAAGCTCGCCGGCATGACGGGCACGGCCGACACCGAGGCCGGCGAGTTCGCCAAGATCTACAACCTGGACGTGGTCGTCATCCCGACCAATCGGCCCCTCATCAGACCGGACTTCCCGGACGTGGTGTACCGCACCGAGAAGGAGAAGTTCAACGCGATCGTGGACGAGATCATGGACTGCCACAAGCGGGGACAACCGGTCCTGGTGGGCACCATCTCGATCGAGAAGTCGGAACGGCTGGCTGGCTATCTCGTCCGGCACGGCATCAAGCACAACGTCCTGAACGCCAAGCATCACGAGAAGGAAGCCGAGATCATCGCCCAGGCCGGCCGCAAAGGCGCCGTCACCATCGCGACGAACATGGCGGGCCGCGGGACTGACATCCTCCTCGGCGGCAACCCCGATTTCCTGTTCAAGAAGGCCTTGTATGCCGACACGGAGATGCCGCCCGAGCGGCAGGCCGCGCTGCTGCATCAGATCAGGGCCGAATGCGAGGAAGAGAAAAAGGAGGTCGTCGGCCTCGGCGGCCTGCACATTCTGGGCACCGAGCGGCATGAGAGCCGTCGCATCGACAACCAGCTCCGCGGCCGCGCCGGCCGCCAGGGCGACCCCGGCTCATCCCGCTTCTACCTGTCCCTCGAAGACGACCTGCTCCGCATCTTCGGCTCCGACCGCATCTCCAAGATCATGCTCAAGCTCGGCATGGAGGAAGGCGTCCCGATCGAGGCCAAAATGGTGACCCGCGCCATTGAGAACGCCCAGAAGAAGGTGGAAGCCCACCACTTCGAGATCCGTAAGCAACTCCTCGATTACGACGACGTGCTGAACAAGCAGCGCGAGGTCATCTACGAGCGCCGGCGCATGATCCTGAGCGGCGAGGACCTCTCCGAGGAGGTCAAGTTGGACGCCGAGGAGGTCCTGGACGCGCTGCTGGACGTCTATTGCCCCAAGGAGACCTATGCGGAAGAGTGGGACCTCAAGGGGCTCGCGGAGGCGGTCTACGCACAGTTCTCGATCGACCTCAAGGACCGCCTGGCCGAGCTCAAGGAGATGGGCTTCGAGGCCCTGCGCGAGGAGCTGGTTCGCAAGACTCACGAGGCCTACGCCGCCAAGGAGCGTGAACTCGGACGGGACCTGCTGCGGTACCTGGAAAAGATGGTCATGCTCCGCACCATCGACACGCTGTGGAAAGACCACCTGCTTGCCATGGACAGCCTGCGGGAGGGCATCGGGCTGCGCGGGTACGGCCAGAAGGACCCGCTGATCGAGTACAAACGGGAAGCCTTCGACATGTTCGCCGCGATGATGGACCAGTGCGAGCGGGACGTGCTAGAGCACCTGTTCCGCGTCCAGGTCGTGCAGGGCGAGCAGCCGCCTCCGGTGCAAGAACGTCCCCGCCGGGCGCCCCAGTTGAGACTGAACCGCGGCGAGGACGCCGGTGGCGGAAACGGCGACAAGACCGTGCGCCGAACGGGTGAAAAAGTCGGACGGAACGACCCGTGCCCTTGCGGCAGCGGGAAGAAATACAAGAAGTGCCACGGGGCCTGAGCGCCCACCGTCAGCTCGGATTATTCATGGATGCCGTCGCGAGGCGGCTGAGACCGAAGCCCGCCGAGGCTTCTCGCAAGTGAGGACGACACAGGCGTACTTGTAACAGTACGTCGAGGAGGCCGAACGAGAAAAGCCCATGGCCCATTGCAACTGAAGAGCAATGGGCAACCCCGCGAGAGGATCGGCCGCCGCAGTAGGCATTTATGGATAACCCGAGCTGATATGCCGACACCCGGGCACTCCCGCACCAGACGAACTCCGCTGCACAAGTCGCCTTCCGGCATGCAGGGGCGGACCCTCGCGCTGGTGCGCGAGCTGCGCCTCCTGACCGAAACGACCCGCGCCCTGGCCTCCGCCCGCGAGGCCAAATCAGTCCTGCGCGTGATCTTCGATAAGGCCAAGGCGCTCGTCCGGTGCGAAGCCTGGTCGCTCTTCCTGATCGATCCGTCCACCCACGAGCTGGTCTTCGACATGGTCGGCGGCCCCAAGGCCCGACGGCTCAAAGGGCTTCGCATCAAAACCGGGCAGGGCATCGTCGGGTGGGTCGCCCAGCGCGGGAAGCCCGCCATGGTCAACGACACTCGCACGGACCGGCGTTTCCTCTCCGATATCGACCGGGCGACCCGTTTCATCACGCGGTCCGTTCTCTGCGTGCCGATCTTCATCCGGAAGCATCCCGCCGCGGTGCTGGAAATGGTGAACAAGGTCGGCAAGCCCTTCGACCGCCTGGACCAGCGTCTCCTCACCCATCTGGCCGAACAGGCTTCGATCGCGTTGGAGCGGGCGAGTCTGCAGGAGCAGGCGACTAGCCTCGGGGGCACCGACGAGCTGACGAAGCTCCACAACACCCGGTTTCTGGAACAGGCGCTGGATCGGGAGGCACGCCGCTGCCGGCGTTACGGCTCCATCATGGCGCTGATCTTTCTCGACCTCGACGACTTCAAGAGGATCAACGACCAGCACGGCCACCCGCTGGGCAGCCAGTGCTTGGCCGAACTGGCCCAGATCATGCTGAAGAGCGTCCGAGACGTGGACATCCTGGCCCGTTACGGCGGCGACGAGTTCGTGGTGATCCTGCCGGAAACCACGGTGTCCACGGCCCGCGCCGTGGCCGAACGGCTCCACGAGTCCATCACCTCCCACATCTTCCTGAGCGAGCAAGGGATCGAGGCGCGTCTCACCGCCAGCATCGGGATCGCTGGCTTTCCCGACCACGCGCAGAGTAAGGAAGAGCTCTTACGCAAGGCGGACGAGGCGATGTACCGAGCCAAGGCCGCGGGCCCCAACAGGATCCACATCGCCGAGTAGCGTCGCCAGGTAGATAAAAACCCAGTCATTCCGGTACCTGAAGACGCTCCAACCCCTTGTTCCGACAACGAGTTTCGGCTTGACTAACGCGAACAACGTAGGCTATCGTAACTCCCTTCTCTTTCAGGAAATTTTGTCACAAGTTCGCAGCGGAGCGCCTATGGAACTCGGTCATCCTGGTCTGGTTCAGAAACTGGTCGCCCGCCTCGAGCGGGAGGGTCCCCTTTCCTTCGCTGCCTTTATGGAGGCGGCGCTCTACGACCCTGACTTCGGCTACTACATGACGGCCGGACCGCGCATCGGACGGGAGGGAGACTACTACACAAGCCTTGACGTACATCCCATCTTCGCCGAACTGGTCGGCCGGCAGGTCGCGCAAGCCGCCGAGGCCATCGCTCCGTCGGGCGAGTTCACGATCGTGGAGATGGGAGCCGGCAAAGGGCTCCTCGCCAAACATCTGTTGACCGCGTATCGGCGCGACAACCCGGACTTCCTCGCCCGCCTACGGTACCTCCTGGTGGAACGGAGCCCAGTCATGGTCGAAACGCAAAAACAGCGCCTGCGCGAACTCAGGGACGCGGGTCTGAGCGTTGCCTGGGTACCGGACCTGGACGCGATACCGGCTGATTCGATCACGGGCGTGTTTCTCTCCAACGAACTGGTGGACGCGTTCCCCGTGCACCGCGTGGTCAAGCGGCCATTGGGCCTGCGAGAAATCTTCGTAGGGTGGGATGGAAGCCGTTTCGTCGAAATCGAGGCGCCGCCCTGCTCCTCTGCCTTGGAAGCCTATTTTGCGCGTCTCGGAATCAGCCTGGAGGCCGGCCAGGAGGCGGAGGTCAATCTGGCGGCGCTCGAGTGGATGAGGCTGGTCGGCGCGCGCTTGCGCCGCGGCCTCGTCGTGACCATCGACTACGGCCACGCCGCCGTCGATCTCCTCGCGCCGGCGAGAAAGACCGGCACGCTGCTCGGCTATTACAGGCACACCGTGTCCGACTCGCCGTATCTTCGCGTCGGTCAGCAGGACTTGACGGCGCATGTGGACTTCACGAGCTTGGCCCTGGCCGGGCAGGACGTAGGCCTGGAGGTCACCGGCTTCACGAACCAACTGCACTTCCTGATCGGCCTGGGGATCGAATCGGCCTTCGCCGGCTTGGATCCGGAGTCTCCCCAGGTGGCCGCGATGCGAGAGCTGCTCCGGCCCGACGGCATGGGTACCACGTACAAGGTCTTGGTCCAGCACAAGGGCATGCTGGCGCCCCAGCTCGACGGTTTGCGGTCGAGGCCGTACTTCAAGGATGCCCTTATGAGACTCCCCTCTCCCCATGACCCGTTGCATTCTGGGGAGCAACGGGTTCCCCGAGAGGGCCAGGGTGAGGGGCATAACGCACAGAACCCTCACCCTAACCCTCTCCCTGACAGGGAGAGGGAAAATATCAGCGTGGTCCCCTGATGCCTGATCTGATCGTCCGGAACTACCTGCCGATCCTCTTCTTCCTGGTGATCGCCGCCGCCTTCGGCGTCGGCTCCATCCTGGCAGGCTACCTCGTCCGGCCCTCGCGTCCTTACAAGGCCAAGCTCATGCCCTACGAGAGCGGCGCACCGGTCTTTCACGACGCGCGCACCAAGATCCCGATGCGGTACTATATTATTGCGATGCTATTCGTGATCTTCGACATCGAGGCCGTGTTCATCTTCCCCTGGGCCGTCATCTTCAAGCAGCTCGGCCTCTTCGCCCTGATCGAGATGTTGGTCTTCATCGCGATCCTGCTCGTCGGCTACTTCTACGCTTGGAAGAAGGGGGCGCTGGAATGGGACTGATCGAACGGTCGCTGGATGCCAACATCGTAACGACCACCCTGGATGCGGCCATCAACTGGTGCCGCAAGGGCTCCCTCTGGCCGATGACCTTCGGGCTGGCCTGCTGCGCCATTGAGATGATGGCGACGGTGGCGTCCCGCTACGACATCGACCGCTTCGGGGCGGGGGTCTTCCGGGCGTCGCCCCGCCAGTCGGACCTGATGATTGTAGCCGGCACCGTGACCCGCAAGATGGCGCCGATCATCCGTCGCATCTACGACCAGATGCCGGAGCCCCGTTACGTGATCTCCATGGGCTCTTGCGCGACGTCGGGCAACCACTACAACTCCTACAGCGTGGTCCAGGGGGTGGACCAGATCGTGCCGGTGGACGTGTACGTCCCCGGCTGCCCGCCACGGCCTGAAGCGCTCTTAGACGGGCTCATCAAGCTCCAGCAGAAAATCATGAAGGAGAAGGTCCTCGTTAGATAACCCTATGCACCCGCTGCTCACCAAGCTGAAGGACCAGTTCCCCGACGCCGTGCTCGGGGTCCGCGAAGAGGGGCCCTACCAGGACCTCGTCGCCCAGGTGGAGCCGGCGGCCGTGCCCGAGGTCGCGCGGTTCCTACACGACGATCCTGCAATGTCCTTCGACATGCTCTCGGACATCCTCTCGGTGGACTATCCGGAAGACAAGGACCGGTTCGAGGTGATCTACTTGCTCAAGTCGCTGCCGCGCAACCACAGACTCCGGCTCAAAGCCCGCGTTCCGGAAAACGGCCCGACCATTCCGACGGTCACGACCGTCTGGAAAGGCGCCAACTTCCTCGAGCGCGAGGTCTATGACCTGATGGGCATCAAGTTCTCCGGCCATCCGGACCTGCGCCGCATCCTGCTGCCGGAGGACTACGAGGAAGGGCACCCGCTGCGCAAGGACTTTCCCACGGAAGGCCGGGGCTGGCGCAGCTCGTTCCCGTTCCTGCCGCGACTCGACGAGCCGGCCTCACCAGCGGTGGCCGCCGGCGAAATCCCTGAGGAGCAGCATCGCCCCTTCCTGAAAGAAGCCGAAGGGCTGCCCGAAGACGTCCAACCCGTGCGTCGGCAGGAAGAGCTCCTGCTCAACATGGGCCCGCAGCACCCGGCCACGCACGGAGTGCTCCGTGTGGTGCTGGAGATCGAGGGCGAGCGCATCAAGTCGGTGGGCGCTCAGCCGCCGCCGGGCGCGGAGATCGTCGATCTCTCCTCCGCCACCGTGCTGCCGGGGCTCATCGACGCACACGTGCACCTCACCTCTCGAGCGGACCATTTCGAGGACATCTGGCAGTTCAAGACCTCCCTGTCGCAGGCTTCGATGGTCGCCGTGGTGCACGCGCGCCGGACGCTGGAAGCCGGCTTCACCACCGTGCGCGACGTCAGCTCGCCACCCTTCGCCGCGGTCGACCTGCGTGACCTGGTGAACGAGGGATATCTGCCGGGCCCGCGGATCGTCGCCTCGGGACCGTGCATCAGCATCACCGGCGGGCACTGCGATCTGAACAACTATCCGCCCGAGGTGCGGGTCAGCATCTTCCCCGCCGAGCGGGACTTCGCCCAAGCGGACGGGGTCGACCAGATCCGGCACCTGGTGCGCGCCCAGATCCAGCACGGCGTGGACGTCATCAAGGTGGCCGCGAGCGGCGGGGTCTTCTCCCGCGGAGATACCCCCGGCGTGCCCCAGCTGACGGTCGAGGAGCTGCGGGTGGCCGCGTTCGAGGCCCACAAGACCGGCCGGCGCATCGCCGCCCACGCGCACGGGACGCAGAGCATCAAGGGCGCGCTGAGCGCCGGAGTCGACTCCATCGAGCACGGGACGCTCATCGACGACGAAGGCATCCGGCTGCTCAAGGAGAAGGGGGCGTGGCTGGTCGGCGACCTGTACAACGACGACTACATCCTGGGAAAGGCGGAGGAGCTGCGCATTCCGAAGGAGTACGTGGAG
>VBOF01000168.1 GCA_005877855.1 Nitrospirota bacterium
TTCAAGGTGACAGACGTCTGGTTCGAAACGGCGGAGAAGATATAAGTCGGTGGACCCTGTCACCTTAGCGAATCGCGTCAAGGCCGGTGAGGTCCGGGCGGTCTCCCGCTTGATCACGCTGCTGGAGAGCCAGGAGCCGGTCGGCCAAGCCGCGTTGGAAAGACTGAACGGTTCCCAACGGCACGCGGCTGTGATCGGGATCACCGGCTATCCCGGCACCGGCAAGAGCACGCTGATCGACCAACTGGTCACGGCCTACCGCAGGCTGGGCCAGAAGGTCGCAGTTGTGGCGATGGATACGACCAGCCCGCGGACGGGTGGGGCGCTTCTGGGGGACCGGATCCGGATGCAGGACCATGCAGTGGACGGCGGGGTCTTCATCCGCAGCATGGCCACTCGCGGGGAGCGAGGCGGGCTGGCGCCGGCGACGGGCGGCGCGGTGCGGGTGCTGAACGCGGCAGGCTACGACGTCATCCTGGTCGAAACCGTCGGAGTGGGACAGCTTGAGACGGACGTGGCCGACGTGGCGCCCACCGTCGTGGCAGTGGTGGCGCCGGGCCTCGGCGACGAGGTCCAGGCGATGAAGGCGGGGTTACTCGAGACGGCGCACATCGTCGTTGTCAATAAAGGCGACCGTGACGGCGCGGACACGACGGTCAAAGACCTCCAGGAATGGCATCACAAAGTAGTCCGCACGGTGGCGATCAAAGGCGAGGGCATTCCTGAATTGATCGAGGCCATCGCCGAGCACCAGCGGATGACTGATCTCAACGGGAAGAGGGGGATGTAGCCGCAGCGGACCGCTCGTTGACGATGCGGAGAAACCGGGGTCGCAGCACCAGGTCGAACACGTCGCCCTTTCCGGGAAACAACTCGACGATCTCGTTTCGCGTCCGCTCGATGAGCGTGAGCGACTGCGCGCGGCTCATCGGCAGAAAGCGAAGCCGGTAGGCGGTCAAATCCGCGCGCAGTCGAAGCCGTAGCATGCGAATTTGCTCCTCACGAATCTCCCAAGGAGTAGCCACGTGGCTTAGGAAAATCTCGCCGGGCGCTTTTCCAGGAACGCTCTCGTCCCTTCCTTCTTGTCGGGCGTCTCGCACAGCTCGCCGAACAACTCGGCCTCGCGGGCCAGACCCTCGGCCAGGGGACTGTCGAGACCGGTCCGGATCGCCCGCAGCGCGGCCTGGGTGGCCAGCCGCCCTTTGGCCGTGATCATGCCGGCCAGTTTCTGAGCGGTCAGCAGGATTTCCCCAGGAGGGACAATCCGGTTCACCAGTCCCAGAGTCAGCGCTTCCTCCGAGTTAACGGTCTCGCCGGTCAGGATCAACTCGGCGGCTTTGGACGGACCGATGATGCGGGGGAGCCGTTGAGTCCCGCCGAAACCGGGGATGAGGCCCAGCTTGATTTCCGGCAGGCCGAACAGGATGCCCGCCGCCGCCACGCGTATGTGGCAAGCCATGGCCAGCTCCAGGCCGCCGCCGAGACAGGCACCGTTGATCGCTGCGATGACCGGCTTGTCAAACCGTTCGACCCGGTTGAGCAATGCCTGCCCGCGCCCGGACAGCTCCGAGCCCTGGTGCACGGTGTTGAGCTCGGCGAGCTCCTTGATGTCGGCGCCCGGGCTGAAGAACTTCCCGCTGGCCGTGAGGATGATGACGCGTACGGCATCGTCCGCCTCCAGCTTCCCGAAGGCCTGGTCCAACTCCTTCAAGACCGACGTGGTGAGGAGATTCGACGGCGGGTTGTTCAGGGTGACGGTGGCAATACCGTCGGCGACGGTGACAGTTACGAACATGGTAGCCATACGGGAGCTCCGGGGTTGGTCTCGGCTCTCTACCATAGCAGAATCGCGGTCCTCCTGCCATTACCGGTGTGGTACAATTTTCTTTGAACCAGTCCAATTTGGAAAGGAAGCCTCCGTGATTGCCGATCGCCTTGCCGCCTATGCGCAGTCCATCCGCTCCGAAGATCTGCCCGCCGACGTTGTCCACGAAGGCAAGCGCCGCGTGCTGGACAGCCTGGGCTGCGCCTTCGGCGCGTGGACGGCCGAGCCCTGCGTGATCGCCCGCCGGACCGCGCAGGCCGTCACGATCCCGAACGGCGCGACGCTGTGGGGCACGGCCCACAAGACCCTCCCGGACCTGGCCGCCTTCGCCAACGGCGCCTTGGTCCGCTACCTGGACTTCAACGATACGTACCTGTCCAAGGAACCGGCCCATCCCTCCGACAATCTCTCAGCCGCCTTCGCGGCGGGCGAAAAAACCGAGGCGTCCGGCCGGCAGGTCATCGAGGCGATCGTTCTGGCCTATGAGATCCAGTGTCGCCTCTGCGACGCCGCGGCGCTGCGACCACGTGGCTGGGACCATGTCACCTACGGCCCTTTCTCGTCCGCCCTAGGAGCAGCCAAGGTTCTGAAACTCTCCGAGGCGCAGACGGTGCAGGCCATCAACCTCGCCGGAGTGGCGAACGTGGCCTTGCGGCAGACGCGGGTCGGGGACCTCTCGATGTGGAAGGCGTGCGCCTTCGCCAATGCCGCACGCAATGGCCTGTTCGCCGCGATGCTGGCCCGGCAGGGGATGACCGGCCCCGCGCCGATCTTTGAAGGCCAGAAGGGCTTCATGGAGCTGGTGTCCGGCCCGCTCGATCTGCCACCATTCGGCGGCGAACGGGGACAGGCACCTGCCGCCGGCAGGAGCCAGTCCCCTGGGCGTGCCCCTTTTAAGATCCTGGAGACCTACATCAAGCACTACCCGGTGGAGTACCACGCCCAGTCGGCGGTGGAGGCCGCGCTCGTAGTCCGCGAGGAACTGCTGAACAAAGAGGGGCGGTCGGCATTGGCCGGCATCGCCGAGATCGAGGTCGGAAGCTATGACGTGGCGATCGAGATCATCGGCCGCGACCAGGAGAAGTGGCGGCCGGCGACGCGGGAGACGGCCGACCACAGCCTGCCTTATTGTGTGGCGGCGGCGCTGCTGGACGGCACGGTCACCGTGGAATCCTTCGACCCCAAACGTCTGACTGATCAGCGGGTTCGGGCGCTCATGCAGAAAGTCCGCGTGATGGAACAGGAAGAGTTTATCGGGTGGTATCCGAAGGCGATGCCGACGCGCGTGACGGTCCGGACGGCTGGCGGGAATGAGTACGTTAAGCAGGTGGATTATCCGTTGGGCCATCCCCGGAACCCGCTCTCGGACCGCGAGATCGAGGAGAAGTTCCGGAGCCTGGCTGCTCCCATATTCGACCGGGGCAGGGCCGGCAAGGTGATTGACATGGTGTGGAAGCTGGAAACACTCAAGGACATCGGGGCCTTGATGCCGCTGTTAAAGGTTTCGCGCCGTGGATAAGCCGACTCCGTCGAAGCCACGCCGCCTTCGCGAATTGATCACACAGGGCACCGTTGTGCTCCCGGGCGCGTTCAACGCGCTGACGGCCATGCAGATCGAGCGAGCGGGCTTCGACGCGGTGTACGTCTCCGGCGCCGGTATCGCGGCCGCGCGGGGGCTTCCCGATATCGGCCTGCTGTCCATGGCGGAAGTGGTCGCCGACGCCGGCGCCATCGCCCGGTCTGTCGCCATCCCGGCGCTTGCCGATGCCGACACCGGCTACGGCCCCCCACTGTCGGTGATGCGGACGGTGGAGGTGTTCGAGCAGGCGGGCCTGGCCGGACTGCACCTGGAGGACCAGGAGAGCCCCAAGAAGTGCGGGCACCTGCCGGACAAGCGGCTGGTGGCCGTGGCTGAGATGGCCCAGAAAATCGGCGCGGCGGCGCAGGCGCGCCGCGACAGGGACTTTCTGATCGTCGCGCGGACAGATGCGCGGGCGGTCGAGGGGCTGGACGGGGCTGTCAAGCGGGCGCGGGCCTATGTCAACGCAGGGGCCGACGCGATCTTCCCCGAAGCGCTGGAGTCCGCCGAGGAGTTCAAGGCGTTCGCGCAAGCCCTCAAAAAGGACCGCCTGGCCGTGCCGCTCGTCGCGAACATGACCGAGTTCGGCAAGACCCCGTACCTGACCGTCAAGGAGTTCGAAGCGCTGGGCTATCGTCTGGTGCTCTTTCCCGTCACGGCGCTGCGGGTTGCGACGCAGGCCATCGAGGCAATGTTGGAAGAGCTAAGGAGCCTTGGAACCCAACAGCGGTCGTTGGACAAGATGCAGACCCGCCAACGACTCTATGAGCTCCTCCGCTATGCGGAGTACGAAAAGTGGGATGACGACATTGAGAAGCGGTATGGACGATAAAGCCAAGACCAAGAACCCCGGGTACAGCCCCGGGCTTGAGGGCGTGATCGCGGGCGAGAGCGCCCTCTGCGAAGTGGACGAGGGCGCGGCCGGTCTCCGGTACCGCGGCTACGCGGTCGGTGATCTGGCCGAGCAGGCCACGTTCGAGGAGGTTTCCTATCTCTTGCTGTTCGGCAAGCTGCCCACGCGCAAGGAGCTGGATGACTTCACCGCAGAATTGCACACGCAATGGCCGCTGCCCGGTCCTGTGGAAGCCTTCATCGGAGTCGTCCCGCCGAGCGCGCATCCGATGGATATCCTGAGAACCGGCGTGTCGCTGCTGGGGATGACCGATCCCGATGCCACGGGCAAAGGGGGCGTCTTGGCGCCCCCGGGGCGGGAGGGTGCTAACGTTGATTCCCGTGAGGCGAACCTCCGAAAATCCGTCCGTCTCCTGGCCCAGGTCCCCATCCTCATCGCCAACGCGCATCGCCTCGCGCACGCGAAGCGCCAGGTCCAGCCCAGCCCGGAGCGGAGCTTCGCCGAAAACTTATTGTACTTGCTGACCGACCATGACCCGTTGGACACCCATTGCAACCGGAAGAGCAATGGGTCCCCGACAGAGCAACGGGTGCCCCACGAGCAGACGAAGGCGATGGCGCGTGCGCTGGACGTCTCCCTCATCCTGTATGCCGAGCACGAGTTCAACGCCTCGACCTTCGCGGCGCGGGTGGCCGCCTCGACGCTGACCGACCTCCACGCCGCGGTCACGGCCGCCATTGCGGCGCTCAAGGGCCCGCTCCACGGCGGCGCCAACGAGGCGGTGGCCGCCATGCTGCTGGAAATCAAGAGCCGCGACCGGGCGGAGCGGTGGGTGCGCGACGCGCTGGCGCAGAAGCGGCGGGTGATGGGCTTCGGCCACCGAGTCCTGCGCAAAGGCGATGCCCGCTCGGCGATCATCCAGCGGCATGCCGAGGCCTTGAGCCGGGCGTGCGGCGACACGCGGTGGTACGACATCGCGACCATCGTGGACCGGATCATGCAGCAGGAGAAGGGCCTCTTCCCCAATCTGGATTTCTACACCGCCGTGGCCTACCTCTTGATAGGGATACCACGCGACCTCTACACGCCGGTCTTCGTGTGCTCGCGCATCGCCGGCTGGTGCGCGCACGTGATCGAGCAGCAGGACCACAATCGGCTCATCAGGCCCCGCGCGGCCTATGTCGGCCCGCCGCCGCAAGCGTATGTGCCCCTCGAGCGACGAACGTGACGGCATCCTCCAGGCCCGAGAGATGGGCGGGTCTCCGTTTCGCCTGCCCTGGCGCTCCTTCGTCGAGTTCTTTGACGAGCGGGTCCACGACGCCCACCACGCCGACAAGCGCTTCCTGACGTATTACGACGACGACCGGCGGGTGCGTCGCTCGTACACGTACGCCGAGTTCGGTGATGGAGTCGGACGGCTGGCGACGTTCATGCGGGACCGCCTGGGCCTGCGGCGAGGTGACCGCGTGGCGACGGTGCTGTTCAACCACGATCAGACGGTGTTCGTGTACTTCGCCGCCTGGGCGCTTGGTCTGGGCGTCGTCCCGATCAACGTCGAGGAGTCCACCGACAAGAAGCGCTACATCCTGGAGCATTCGGAAGCCTCGGTCGTGTTCTGCTGGCAGGACTCCATGGAGGAAATGAAGGCCGTGTCGGCCCAACTGCCTCGGGTACGCGAGCTGATTGCTGTCGGAGATGGTTCTCTGGCGCCGGTGCATGCCAAACCCTGCATTCCAGCAGGCGAGGGCAGTTTGGAAGACGAAGCGCTCATCGTCTACACCTCTGGCACGACGGGTCCACCCAAAGGGGTCGTGCTCACAGCGCGGAACCTCTTGATAGATGCCGATGGCATCGCGGACTGGCATGGCTTCGGGCCAGGCGATCGGCTGATGTGCGTCCTGCCGATCCACCACGTGAACGGCACGGTCGTCACGCTGGTGACGCCGTTCTACTTCGCCGGTGGCACCGTGCTGAACCGGAAGTTCAAATCGACTGCCTTCTGGCAGCGGATCCACGACGAGGGAGTCACCTGCGTCAGCGTCGTGCCGACTCTGCTCGAATTCCTCCTTGACGCGAACGAAGACCTGGCCCTGTACCGGTTGGACCACTTTCGCGGTGTGATCTGCGGAGCAGGGCCTTTATTAAAGGAAACGGCGGCACGCTTCGAAGACCGGTTCCGTTTCCCCATCCGGCACGGCTATGGGCTATCCGAAACGACGTGCTATTCGTGCTTCCTGCCGAACGACCTTCCAGACGACCAGCACCGCCACTGGCTGACGGACTACAATTTCCCCTCGATCGGTCTGCCGATCCGGCACAACGAGATGACAATCCTGGACTGCCATGGTCGGGAGGTGCCGGAGTTGGTCCGCGGGGAGATCTGCATACGTGGGCGGACGGTTTGCGCGGGCTATTTCAAGCGGCCGGACGCGAACGAGGCGGCCTTTCAGTGGGGCTGGTTCCGGTCCGGCGACGAGGGGTTCTATGTGCGCGACGACAAGGGGCGGCCCTTCCTCTTCATCTCCGGCCGGATCAAGGAGCTGATCATCCGCGGCGGGGTGAACATCTCGCCGCTGGAGATTGACGACGTGCTGAAGGGCCACCCGGCGGTGCAGTTCGCGATGGCCGTGCCCTTCGAGAACCGCTACTACGGCGAGGAGATCGCCGCCTACGTCGTGCCGCGCGAGGGGATGGATCCGCCGACCGAAGCCGCCTTGCTGGGGTACTGCCGGAGCCGCCTCCCGTTTTCCAAGAGGCCCAAGGTCATCCTGTTCGGGCAGGATGTCCCTTACACCACGACCGGCAAGCCCAAGCGTCTAGAACTCAAGGCCCGCCTCGCCGAGCCCCTCGCTGCCCATAAAGACACGCAGTTCAAGGATTCGGGCTGAGGAGGCCTTCGAAACCATTGACCGCACCATCGGGCGCCGTAGATCGAACCGCTGTAACCCCCTGTCATACCTGCGTAAAATTTGCTCCGGCACGGGGAATTCTGTATTATTCTAGGGTTACGCTGGGGGATCGTCTAGTGGTAGGACGGCGGACTTTGGATCCGTCTACCCAGGTTCGAATCCTGGTCCCCCAGCCAATCCTCCTCGTACGATCCTTGGCGCCCGTGGCGTGGACGCGGCAGGGTGAGGGAGACGGTCATGCCGAGACAAGAAAGCCGCCCGCTGTACGCGTGGTTGCCGGCCATCATACTCGTGCTTGTGCTGATGACCGTGGCGGTAGGCGGCGTCGCCCTCCATTACGTTGAGCAACACCTGATCGCCTCGACCGGGGAAAGCCTGGCCCTGGCAGCCGCCGACATCGCCGACAAATTGGATACTGTCTTGTTTGAGCGGTACGCCGATACCCAGGTCCTTGCTCACTTGCCTGTCTTCCGCACGCGCGACGTTGCAGCCATGACCCGGCGCCTCAACTTCTACAAAGATGTCTACGGCTATTATCTCTGGCTGGGTGTGACGGATACCACCGGCCGGATTGTAGCGGCCACTGACCCGGCAAGCGTGGGCCAGGACAGGAGCAGGCGCCATTGGTTCCGGGCAGTGCGTGAGGGGGACGACCTCTACGTGGAGGACGCCGAACCTTCTGAGTATGCGGGCGGCGCATTTGTGGTGACCTTTACGGCGCCGATCAAGGGTTCCAGGGGGGAGTTCCTCGGCTCCGTTTCGACACAGGTGAGAATGACCGAACTGGAGCAGGTCTTCGAGCGGACGGTTATCGCGTTCGTGGCGCAGAGAGGACCGGCCGGCAGGATCGAATGGCAGTTCATGAACCGCGATGGGGACCTGATCGTGGATTCGGTCCTACGGCAGGAAGGCCTGGTCAATCTGAAGGTCATGGGGCTTCCCTCGGCTCTGATGGTCGGCACGGCCCAGCCAGGCTACGTTGAAGAAACGCATTTGCGGAAGGGTGTGCCCGTCGTCACAGGCTATGCCCAGACCGAACAGCGCGGAAATTTTTTAGGCCTTCATTGGGGGATCCTGATCCGCATGGACCGGAGCGACATTCTGGCGCCCATTCAGGCGGTCCTGTGGAAGCTGGGGCTGGCGGGAGCCGCGATGGTCGTGCCGATGGTCGGTTTCCTCCTGTGGGTCACCACGAGGTTGCGGAAAGAATGGGCGTCCGCGGAGGAGGAGTCAACCCGCGCGACGGCGGCTGAGGAAGCGATGCGCGAGAGCGAGCAACGGTACAGGCACATCGTGGACCTTGCCCACGACATCATTTACAGCACCGATGCCGAGGGCCGGTTCACCTTCTGCAATCCCACCGCTGTCCGCCTGTTGAAGTATTCCTCGGAAGACTTGATCGGCCGGCGCTACCTGGACCTGGTCCGCCCGGATTACCGACAGGCTGCAGAACGATTTTACGGGCGGCAGTTCGTCAGGCAAACCCCAAGCACGTACTTTGAACTGCCCGTTCTGGCCCAGGATGGGAGCGAACTATGGATCGGCCAGAACGTGCAGCTCATCATTGAGAACGGCCGCCTCGATGGCTTTCATGCGGTGGCCCGCGACGTCACCGAGCGCAAACGGGCGGAGGCAGAGTTGCAGAAAGCCAAGGGAGTGGCCGAAGCTGCGAACCGCGCCAAGTCCGAATTTCTGGCCAACATGAGCCATGAGATCCGCACGCCGATGAACGCCATCATCGGCATGGCCGATCTCCTCTCGGAGACCCCTTTGACGAAGGAACAAGAGGAATACGTGCGAGTTTTCAGGCGGGCCAGCGACAACCTCCTGGCCTTGGTGAACGATATTCTCGATCTGTCCAAAGTGGAAGCCGGCGGCCTGACGCTTGAGCACGTCGAATTTGATCTGGTTGAGCTCATCGAAAAGACCTCCGAGATGGTGGCCAAGGTTGCCCATGACAAGGGGCTCGAGCTGGCCTGCCAGGTCATGGCGGATGTGCCGCGCGATCTGGTCGGCGACCCACATCGCCTGCGGCAGATCCTCCTGAATCTGATGGGCAACGCGCTCAAGTTCACGATGGCCGGTGAGGTCGTCATGCGGGTCCAGAACGACCCGGACGCCCGGCAGCCCGGTGCACTGCTGTTCTCGGTGTCCGACACCGGCATCGGTGTCCCGGGGGACAAACTGGGGATCATTTTCGAAAGTTTCACGCAGGCAGATTCTTCCACCACCCGCCAGTACGGTGGGACCGGCCTGGGCCTGGCGATCTCCAAGCGACTGGTGGAACTCATGGGCGGGCGCATCTGGGCGACCAGTACTGTTGGTCAAGGCAGCACGTTTTCCTTCACTGCGAAGTTCCGGGTGCAAGAGGAACCCAAGGTTCGAACACTCGCCCCTCCGGCGGAATTACAAGGGGTGAAGGTGCTCGTGGTGGATGACAGTGCCACCAACCGGCTGGTCCTGAAGGGAATCCTTACCGCATGGGGCATGCAGGTGGTCGAGGCTCCTAACGGCGTGGACGGGCTGGCGGAACTGATGCGCGCCCACGAGTCCGGCGACCCCTATCGCTTGGTGCTGCTCGACTGCCGGATGCCTGAGATGGATGGGTTTCAAGTCGCGGAGCGTCTTCGCGCCATCCCCAACCTAGCCGGCATCACCGTCATGATGCTCACCTCCGACTCGCGGACGGACGACAAGACACGGTCTCAAGAGCTGGGCATGGCCGGGTATCTCGTGAAGCCGGTCAAGCGCGCTGAATTGTTCGAAGCCATTGCTACCGCTATGGGCAGGAGTCAAGTGTTTGCTCCTGCACCTGCGCTGGATTCCGCACCAGCGGCGACGAAGGATCAGCGGGCGTTGCGGATTCTCCTGGCCGAAGATTCTCAGGACAACCGGCTGCTCGTGCAGTCTTACCTCAAGCACACGCCCCATCACCTCGATCTCGCCGACAACGGCGCCATCGCGGTGGCGAAATTCAAGGCCCGCGGGTTCGACATTGTCCTGATGGACATGCAAATGCCGATTGTGGACGGCTACGCCGCCACCAGAGCGATCAAGCAATGGGAGAAGGAGACCGGGCGCCCGCCGACGCCGATCATCGCGCTCACAGCGTTTGCCTTAAGGGAAGAAATCCAAAAGAGCCTCGACGCGGGATGCACGGCCCATCTGACCAAACCGATCAAGAAGGCGACCCTGCTGAACGCGATCCAGGAACACACCATGAGCATGACGAAATGACGTCCAAGCCGGACGACGACCGGGCGGAGAAGACCATCATCCGCGTGGACCCTGACATCGCGGAGCTGATCCCGGGCTTTCTGGAGAACCGGCGGAAGGACATCGCCGCGATGCTGGACTCCGTGCAGCGGGGCGATTTTGAGACCGTACGGGTCCTGGGGCACAGCATGAAAGGGGCGGGCGGCGGCTATGGGTTCGACGCCATCACCGAGATCGGCGCCGCGCTCGAGCAGGCCGCCACACAGCGCAATGCCGCCGAGATTCGGAATCGCGTGCATGAATTGTCTCGCTATCTGGATCGGGTAGAGGTGATCAGTGACTAGCGCTTCGTCGAAGCCTCCACGCCGGTCATCGCAAGCAGTCGAGGGCGCCCGCCGCGTGCGCGACGAGGCGATCGCGTCGGTCGGTGTCGGCATTCTCATCACCGATCCGCACCAGCCTGACAATCCCATCATCTATGTCAACCCGGCATTCGAGCGCATGACAGGATATGCCGCCGCCGAAGCGCTCGGGCGCAACTGCCGCTTCCTGCAGGGGGCCGGCACCGATCCGAGCGCGGTGGCCGAAATCCGCCAGGCGCTGAAGGAGGAACGAGACCTCCGGACCGAGTTGCTGAACTACCGGAAGGACGGCAGCTCCTTCTGGAACGAGTTGACGATCTCTCCGTTGCGGGACGCGAAGGGGCGGGTGACCCATTACGTCGGAATCATCAACGACAGGACCGAGCGCAAGCGGGTCGAGCAGCACCTTCAGCAGGGGGAGAAGCTCGCCGCGTTGGGCACGCTTCTGAGCGGGGTCGCGCATGAACTGAACAACCCGCTCTTCATCATCAGCGGGTATGCCCAACTGGCCAGAGAGAAGATCAACCAGGGCCGCTACGACGACCTCAAGGGCGATCTGGAGACGATCCGCGAGGCCGCCCAGCGGGCCTCGACCGCCGTCAACCGGTTCCTGGGAATCGGGAGCCGCGCCGAGGCCCGCCGCGAGCTCTGCCGCGTCGACGATCTGGTGAAACAGGCGCTTGACCTGCTGTCCAACGACTTCGTCATCCATCAGGTGACGGTGCGGACCCAGTTTGACCCGGCGCTCCCCTCGATCCTGGCCGATTCCCAGGACCTTTCCCAGGTGTTCCTGAACCTCTTCACGAATGCCAGCCAGGCGATGGCGGAGGCGCATGGGCGCGGCACGCTCTCCGTCAGCGCCACCCTCATCCAGGATCAGGGCGGGCCGTGGGTGGAGGTCCGCGTCAGCGACGACGGTCCCGGGATTGCCCCGGAGCACCTGCCGCGGATCTTCGACCCGTTTTACACCACCAAGCCGTTGGGACGACGGACCGGCCTGGGCCTGACTATCAGCCAGCGCATCGTTACGGAGCTTGGAGGCATTCTGACCTGCAAGAGCGTCGTGGGGCAGGGCACATCCCTCATCGTTCGCCTGCCGATCGCCCAGCATTCTCTGGCGGTCGTGGGGGAGAAGCCGGGAGCGCCGATGATGCTGGTGGTCGAACCAGACCTGGAGCTGCAGGCGGATATCGGGAGTTATCTGGAGCGGCAGGGGTACTGCGTAACTCGTGCGGGCTCCGGCCTGGTGGCGGTCCGGTCTCTGGAGCGGGCCCGGTACGATGTGCTGCTGATGGACGCCATGCTGCCGGACATCACAGGCGAGGAATTCGCCCGGCGGGCTGTGGCCATGCAGCCGTGGTTGGCCGGGCGAACCATCGTGTTGGCCGGAAAAGAGAACGTCCCTGACTTGCAGCGGTTCCTCAAGGAGACCGGTTCTACCGTGGTCTGCAAGCCGTTCTCTTGGCAGGTGTTGGGTCAACGGGTCCGGGAAACCCTTCTGGGGGGCAGCGCCGCACCAGGCAGCCCCTCGGGCGTAGCAAAGTAAGGAGAGGATCGTGTCGACAATCCTAGTAGTGGACGATGAGCGGTTGGTCTGCGATCTGCTGCGGTCGGTGCTCGGCCGTCACGGCCACGAAGTCATCACGGCCTTGAACGGTCGCGAGGGCCTCGAGTTGTTCAAGAAGCACCGCCCCCGCTTTACGCTGCTGGACCTCCGAATGCCGGAGATGAACGGCATCGAGGTGCTTAAGCAGTTGCGCACGATCGATCCGCAGGCCGCCGTGATGATCCTGACGGCGTGGGGGTCGGATGCGTTGGAGAAACAGGCCAGGCAGCTGGGCGTCAAGGATTTTCTGAGCAAGGGGCTCTCGCTGGAGGTCCTGGTGGAGGCGATACAACGGACGCTCCCACAACCGGCCAATGCGGCCTCGCCCGCTGAAGCCCCTGCGCCCGCGAAAGCCCCGCAGGCGGCCACGGCCGCCGCGGGCGATGGGAATTTCATTCTGGTGGTGGACGATGAGGAACCGATCCGCGATCTGCTCAAGCGCTTCTTGTCCCTGCGGGGATATAACGTCCGTCTGGCCACCGACGGCCAGCAAGCGCTGACGTTGGTGGAACAGGAAGTCCCTCGGCTGATCGTCCTCGACGTGTACATGCCGGGCATGAATGGCGTTGAGGTGTTGCGGCAGTTGCGGAGAAGGCAGTTTAACGTCGGGGTCATTCTGCTGACCGCCAGCCAGGACGACAAGTTGCTTCAAGAGGCGCTGGACCTGGGGTCCGTCGATATCATGGGCAAGCCAGTGGACCTCGAGCGGCTGGCACTGGCGATTCAGGTCGGCTGCATCCTGATCGAGCAGGAGAGCCGCGGATCGGGGAAGAGTTGAAGGTGGCGACCGACGCACGAATGTTGATTGTGGACTCCGACGTCCACAGCGCGCAGGCCCTCGCGCGCCTGATGGAGCAGCACGGCTATCCTGCGCCCGTGCTCGCCCCTTCCGTGTGGAAGGCGATGGAAAGCGTGGAAGACTCGCTCCCCGACGTGGTGGTGTTCAGCCTGTACTATCCGAACGTGGACCCACTCCTGTTCTGCCGCGCGCTCAAGCAAGCGCATCCCCTCTTGCCCATCATGGTGATCACTTCGCCCGGCGCCTCCTTGGAGGAAATCCAAACCCTGGGGGTCCTGGCCGGAGGGCTCGACGCCGTTCTGGAACAGCCGCTGGACGAGGCCCGGTTTCTCGCGGCGCTGCAGGAGGTGCTTGCCAAGCGAAAGTTGCTCTCCTCCTCCTCCGTCAGAGAGGCAGCGCAGGCGATCTCCAACCGCCAACCTTCCGTGGAACTGGCCGCCCGGACCATTCTCTTCACCGACGTGCGGGGCTCGACCCAACTGCTCGAGACGACGACCACCCAGACGTTCTTCAAGGATTTGAACCACAAGCTAACCCAGCAGTGCGAGGCAGTGCGGCAATTTTCTGGCGATGTGGTCAAATTCACCGGCGACGGCCTGATGGCGTCGTTTCAAGGGTTCGACCGGCTGACCCAGGCGTTCCAGTGCGCGTTGAAGATCCTGGAGCTGGAAAAGGCGCACGTCGACCAGCACCTGCCAATGCCCGTCGGGCAGGGCCTGTGCGACGGGCTGGTGGTGTGTGCCTTCGTCGGAGAGGAGAGACAAGAGCGGCCGGATATCTTCGGCCGGCCGGTGCATCTGGCGGCGCGGCTGTGCGGGCAAGCGCCCGCCGGGACCTTCTTCATGAAGAAAAAGGACTTCGACCGGATCGACGCGAACGGGGTTCCGCACACGCACGCGGGGTATCTGGAATTTCGGGGCGTGAAGGAGCCTGTCGAGTGCGTGCTGATCGGCCTGCCCGCCACCACCGAGCCGCTGCGCCATGGCTGAACCCATGATGGACACCCGCTGGAAGGCCCTCTTCGAGGCCGAGCCCGACGCCGTGCTGGTCGTGGCCGGCGACGGCGCGCTGCGCGAGGTCAATCCGGCTGGCCTGATCCTGTTTGAAGCGGAACGGGCAGAGGAGGTCGTCGGCCGCACGCTGTCAGAGTTCCTCGCGCCGCCGCACCGGGAGGCTTTCCGGAGCTACGTCGAGCGCGTGGGCATGGGGCACAAGGGCTCGCTCGAAGTGGAGATGACAGGACTCAAAGGGGGCGCCCGGACGGTGCTGGTGCGGGCGGCACCGCTCGAGAAGCCAGGCCGGGGCGCGTCTCTTCTGGTGCTGGCCCGGGATGTCACGGAGCTGCGGGAGCTGGAGGCCGACCTGCGCGAGTCCCAAAAGATGGCGGCTGTCGGCCAGTTGGCCGCGACGTTCGCGCACGATTTCAATAATCTACTCAATGGCGTGATGGGTAGTCTCTGGCTAGTGGCGACGAAACTGGGCGCGGACCATCCGGCTGCTCCGCTGGTGGCCTCGGCCGGGCAGGCTGGCCGAAAAGCCGCCGAGGTGGTCCGGCAGTTGCTGGCCATCGGGCGGAAATCGAGGGGCGATCTGTCTCCCGTGGCCCTGCAGACCATCGCGGAGCAGGTGGTCCGGCGATTGCGCCGGACACTCGATCCTCGGATCGAGGTGGCGCTGAAGGCCGACCCGGATCTATGGACCGTGCAGTGCCACCCCGGTCAGATCAGCACGATCTTGCTGAATCTCTGCGCCAACGCGCGCGACGCGATGCCGCAGGGAGGCAGCCTGACGATCGAGCTGGGGAATGTGAAGAGAGAGGGCTTCGGCGAGTGCGTTCGCCTGACCGTCAGCGATACCGGGGCAGGCATGGATGCCGAAGTCTCCCGGCGCATCTTCGAGCCGTTTTTCATGACCAAGGAGGGCAGACAGGGAATCGGCTTGGGCCTGACGGTGGTCCAGTCGCTCGTGTACCGTCTGGCAGGCGCCATCACCGTCGAGAGCGAGCCCGGACGCGGCTCCCAATTTGTCATTGACATACCGCGCTTGGTCCCGCAGGACACTACAGTGGAGCCGTCGCTTGCCGAGCCGCCTATGCACAAGGCGCCGTCCGGTACCGGCCAGGCGATTCTCGTGGTGGACGATGAAGAGATCCTCCGGGTGGTCGCGCGCGCGGCTTTGGAGCAGGCCGGCTACGTGGTTCTGGAGGCCGAAGACGCGGCCGACGCCCTTGAGATCCTCCGGCGAGAGGGCGCACGCATCGCGGCTGTCCTGCTGGATGTGATGATGCCGGGTCGGTCGGGGGTGGAGGTCTTCGAGGATCTGCACGCGCTCGCTCCGAGCGTGGCGGTGATCTTTTGCAGCGGATCGATCTCGGAAAAGAAGGGAGCGTCGCTGATTCGTGGTGGCGCGAAGGGCTTTCTACACAAGCCCTATTCTGCGCACGAACTCACGGACCTCGTTCGACAGATCCTCCAGCCCGACCCCAACCGCTGAGCCTCAGCGACCCGCCCCGTTCCGCATCCTTCTGTGTTCACTCCGAAGCGTTCTGGCGGATGGCGGCCTGTTCCTTTTCCAATTGGCGGTAATAGCGCCACAGGAAGTTGTGATAGTCGTCGAGAGTGGCGAGCAGGTAGTGCAACTCGACCGCGTCATTGCCCTCGATCGCCTTGACCATCCGGGTCCGGAGAAACGCGGCGATCTGCCCAGTCTTTTCTATGGCGGTGAACTGCTTGAGTGGTCCGCCGAGCTTGTAGTCTGGCATCGTGAGTGCTCCTTTTACAGCTTGTAGAGCTCGCCATATTTGTGTTCCAGATAGGCCAGGAAGTGATCGGGGGTCAGCGGCTCCCCGGTGACGCGACGTACGAGCTCGTCTGCCGTGTAAAGACGCCCCCACCGGTGGATGTGCTTGTTGAGCCAAGCTTTCAGCGACAGCAGGTCGCCCCGGGCGATCCGGTCGGGCAGGTCGGGGAGGGCCCGCCTGGCCTGGTTGAAGAACTGCACGGCGTACAGGTTCCCGAGCGTATACGTGGGGAAGTAACCGATGGCGCCGATCGACCAGTGGACGTCCTGCAGGACCCCCTCGCGGTCCGTCGGCGGGACGACCCCGAGGTAGCTTTTCATCTTGTCGCGCCAGAGCTGGGGCAGCTCCTGGAGCCGGACCCGGTCCTCCAGGAGGTCCCGTTCGATCTCGAAGCGGAGCATGATGTGGAGGTTGTACGTCAGTTCGTCGGCGTCCACCCGGATGTACGAGGGCTTCACGATGTTCAGGGCTGCATAGAGATCGTCGAAGGCGACCGCCAGCATCTGGTCAGGGAAGGTGTGCTGCAGGAGCGGGTAAAAGTACTGCCAGAAGGGGCG
>VBOF01000317.1 GCA_005877855.1 Nitrospirota bacterium
CTTCCCTGAAGGACTGAAAAGAACTTATCTCTGCGTATCGAGGGACCACCATGCATGGCGGATGGCCCATGCCACGCATTCGTGATATGGTAAAGTTTGATTTTAGAAGGGCGCACGGGCACTTGTCAATGTGATTTTGGGCGCCTCGCATAGGCCGGAAGACCCGGTTGGGGACGAACAAAAGCCCTAGCGCTGTGCCTCACCCGTGGTAGCCGGGGGTGGCTCTCGCCTATCAAGCTGCACGATAAGGTCACGTGTGTAGCCGGTTGTAGTGCACCGATGGAGAAGACTCAAGCGACTCGGATTGGCGTCCTCGTCGCCCTGGCGTTCGCCTTGCTGATGGCGGGCAGCTACTTCATGTCGACGGGCCAAGGGCCCCAATCCATGGTCGTCAGCTTCCCGTCGGGCACCCAGATGACTGTCGAGGTCGCCGACAGTCCGTTGCTCTTGTACGCCGGACTGGCGTTTCGCGACAGCCTCCCTCCCAACTGGGGGATGCTGTTCATCTACGACCAGGCGGGTTTCCACAGCCGCAACACGCGGCAGTACCGCTTTCCCGTGGACATCGTCTGGCTTGACGCGGGCAAGCGGGTGCTGCTGATCACGGAAAACGTCAACCCGTGTCTGTCCGAGAAGTGTCCGGAGTACGGCCCGTCCCCAGAAAAGGCCCGCTACGTGATCGAGACCCATGCGGGCTTCGCGCGCCGGGAAGGCCTGGCTCCGGGAGCGGACTTGCGGTTCACGTTGAAGCTTTGACTCACTCTGTCAGCTCACGTAAGATAGCGCCAAATCGCGGGAGAGCAGGTATGCAGGCAGTCGGGGTCGGAGAAGGTGGGAAAGAAGAGAAACTACTGGAGACGAGCGTCGGCGAGACCTTTACCGTCCGTTTGTGGGAAGACCGGACCAGGGGGGAGATCTACGTGCCGTCCTATGACCCCGAGGCGCTGGCGCTGCTCAGCGACGAGTACGAACGCAGCTTTGGCGACAGCAACAATGCCATTGACGCGGGCAAACGGGCCTTCGAATTCCGGGCGCTGAAGCCTGGCGTCCACCGGATCGTGTTCGAGAAACGGATGGGCTGGAAGTTCACCCCCGAGGACCGGCGGGTCTACACCGTCACGGTGGCGGGTGAGAATGCGGTGTCTGCCTGAGACCCGGGCGTGCCTGATATCGCTTTTGTCAACGATGTCTTCCTGCCGCTCTCCGAGGCACGTGTCTCGGTCGAAGACCATGGCTTTCAGTTTGGAGACGGCGTCTACGAGCTCATTCGGGTCTACGCCGGGCGCCCGTTCCACTTGACGGAGCATCTCGACCGCCTCGAGCAGAGCGCCCGCGCCGTGGCGATTTCCGTTCCCTATACGCGGGAGCGCTGGACGGCGCTGGTCGCCGAAGCCGTCTCGCGCAGCAGGTATCCCGAAGCCAAGGTCTACATCCAGCTCACCCGGGGGGCGGCCCCGCGGGACCACGTGCTTGCGAGTCCCGTGCTGCCGACCGTGGTACTCACGGTGCGTGCCCTGGTCCCCCCGGATCCGGTCCTTTATGCCAGAGGTGTGGACGTCGTCACCGTCCCTGACATCCGGTGGGCTTGGTGCAACGTCAAGTCGGTCAGTCTCCTGGCAAACGTGCTGGCCAAGCAGCAGGCCAGAGAGAAGGGCGCGTTTGAGGCACTCTTCGTGCGTGACGGACAGGTCCTGGAAGGCGCGACCAGCAATGTCGCGGTGGTACGGGACCGTGTCTTGATTACGCCGCCCGAAGGGCCCCTGCTGCTTTCCGGGGTGACACGCAAGGTCGTGCTGACGGTGGCCCAGCAAGCCGGAGTGGCGGTCAAAGAGGAACCCCTCACTGAGGCCGACCTCTCTACAGCCGATGAAGTCCTGCTGACGGGCACGACGATCGAAGTGCTCCCGGTCGCCCGGGTCGACGGTCGTCCAATCGGAGCCGGCGCTCCGGGTCCCGTGACCCGGCTGGTGATGGACTGTTTCAGGCGCGCGCTCGCCTAGTTTCCCCTTGCTGTCGCAAGGATAGGTATGGTATGGTGCAGTGTCGAAAGTGGGCTCTGCCCACTTTTTTTTCGGTCATGACGGGTCAAGACCATCCCTTAGCGCCAGCCGGCCGCGTTCCTCCGGGAACCGCCCGAGGATCCGAGCGGGTTGGCTCCATTGTCCAGCGGATCGTCGAACCTGTGCTCGCTTCTCTCGGGTTGGTCCTCGTCAATGTGGAAGTGCGGGGGCGTGGCCCCAAGTCCCTGATCCGGGTGGTCATCGAACGGCCGGTGGACCAGGGCGAGGGGGCCGTTACGGTGGCCGACTGTGAACGCGCCCACATGCTGATCGGGCATGCGCTGGACGCGGAGGATCCGATCCCCCACGCGTATCTGCTGGAGGTGTCCTCGCCGGGGTTGGACCGTCCGATCCGGGATCCCGGGGACTATGAGCGATTCCGCGGGCGGCTCGCGCGATTTAAAATGGCCCAGCCGGTGCGAGGGCAGACGGTGGTCATCGGGCGGATCCAGAAGCTGGACGGGACGCACGTGTGGGTGGAGGTGCAGGCCGCAAAGGGCAACCGCGGCGGAGCGGCGACGCCGGTGGCGCTCCCGCTGGCCGAGATTCTGGAAGCCAGACTGGAAGTGGAATTCTGAGAGAGACGGAGCAGGGTTATGGGTCGAGAGCTTCTGACAGTGATCGAACAGATCGGGCGTGAAAAAGGCATCGATACGGGACGCATCCTCGATGCGGTGGAGTCAGCATTGCTCACCGCCGCGAAGAAGAAATACGGGGCGGCCGAGAACATCCAGGTGCGGATTGATCGCAAGAGCGGGGAAGTCGAGGCCATCTCCCTGAAGAAAATCGTCAACGAAGTCACCAACCCCAAGTCCGAGGTCTCTCTGGAGGAAGCCCGCAGGGTCGACACCGAGGCCGAGCTCGGGGACGAGATCGGATCCGTCATCGAGATCGAGGACTTCGGGCGGATCGCAGCGCAGACGGCCAAGCAGGTGATCTTCCAGAAAGTCCGCGAGGCCGAATGGGAAGTCGTCCAGCGGGAGTATTCGGCTCGCCAGGGCGACCTCGTCAACGGCATC